>NZ_JBFUKT010000040.1:0-23087 GCF_056400705.1 Paenisporosarcina sp. P5_A11 | reverse complement strand
ATTCAAATGAGATTTCGGACCACTCACAGACTGTTTTCGCCCACTAAAAAGAGGTTTCCAACCACTCACATATGTTTTCCGCCCACTCAAATTAGGTTTCCGACCATTCATCTCTAAACGTACATGATTCCGCTGAGAAATACACAAGGCATGTTTACTTCCCCGCTCCACCGCTTTATTTCATTCCTTTTTTTCGCTTCTTGAAAGGAGTATAATGATGAGTGGAATTATTAATGAAAAGGGGTTTAACTCACATGTATATAGAAACATTGGAAAAAAGCATATATGATTTAATTACTGAAACATCTACGAATTTGCCGAAAGATGTACGTCGTGCAGTCAGTAAAGCAAAAGCTGCTGAAAATGCTGGAACTCGCGCAGCGATGAGTTTAGATACTATTGCAACAAATATTCAAATGGCTGACGATAATGTTTCACCCATCTGTCAAGATACTGGTTTGCCTACATTTAAAATAAAAACTCCAATTGGTGTTAATCAATTAGAAATTAAAGCGGCAATCAAACGTGCAATTGTTACGGCTACGAAAGACTCTAAATTGCGACCAAATGCTGTTGATTCGTTAACTGGCGAAAACAGTGGCGACAACTTAGGTGAAGGTGTTCCAGTTGTAAAGTTTGAACAATGGGAAAAGGATTACATAGAAATGAAGCTCATTCTTAAAGGCGGCGGTTGTGAAAACAAAAACATTCAATATAGCCTGCCTGCTGAACTGGAAGGAATCGGTCGTGCTGGACGTGACTTAGATGGCATTCGTAAATGTATTCTTCATTCTGTTTATCAAGCACAAGGACAAGGTTGCTCAGCCGGATTCATTGGTGTAGGAATTGGTGGCGATCGTGCCTCTGGATATGATCTAGCTAAAGAACAATTATTCCGATCAGTTGATGATGTAAATCCACATGCACAACTTTCTGAACTTGAAGAATATATTGTTGAGAAAGCAAATACACTTGGAATTGGCACAATGGGTTTTGGTGGAGAAGCTACTTTACTAGGTTGCAAGATTGGTGTCATGCACCGAATTCCAGCGAGTTTCTTTGTATCAGTTGCTTATAACTGTTGGGCTTACCGTCGTTTAGCAATTAATATTAACCCGACGACAGGCGAAATTGACGAATGGCAATATCAAGATGGTGAAAAAGTAGAGTTCAAAGATGATGATGCCGACAAATCATCTGATGAAGCAGCTTCTCGAATTGTTGAACTTCGTGCGCCAATTAGTGAAGAAGAAATTCGCAAATTACAAGTTGGCGATGTTGTTAAAATCAGTGGCATGATGTACACAGGTCGTGATGCAATTCATAAATATCTGTCTGATCACGATGCACCACTAGACTTAAATGGTCAAATTATTTATCACTGTGGCCCTGTTGTGTCAAAAGACGAAGAAGGTAATTATCACATTAAGGCTGCTGGCCCTACCACGTCAATTCGAGAAGAGCCGTATCAAGGCGACATTATGAAAAAATTTGGTATTCGAGCTGTTATGGGTAAAGGTGGCATGGGACCAAAAACACTTGCTGCGCTTAACGAACATGGTGGCGTCTACTTAAATGCTATCGGTGGAGCTGCTCAATACTATGCGGATTGTATTAAAGGCGTAGAAGGCGTAGATTTGATGCAGTTCGGTATTCCTGAAGCTATGTGGCATTTACGTGTTGAAGACTTCACAGCGGTAGTTACAATGGATTCACACGGCAATAGTTTACATGCAGATGTGGATAAATCTTCTCTTGAGAAATTAGCACAATACAGTGATCGTGTCTTTAAATAATTAACTCGATTGCATTCTATAAATCTTCTATGTTATAATAATTCTAAACTAATAATAATTATTGAGATGCTGGTATTCCCTATGGGAGTGCCAGCTTTTCGCACATTAATAGGGTTGTGATATTGACTATCATTATCAGGAGGAATGAACATGGAAGCAATTAAACAATATGATTCTTCAACGATTCTTAGCCGCTTAAATCCGCATCGCGAGTTAATGGCAGCCGTTTTTTCTGGGGTGTTAATAATTTTTGCTTGGTATGTAGGTAGAAGTGATGAAAATTCATTATCCATAGCTTTATATTTACTTGCCTTTTTAATTGGAGGATATGCACAAGCAAAAGAAGGAATTTTGCATACTATTCAGCGGAAAGAGCTAAACGTAGAATTACTAATGATTATTGCGGCAATCGGTTCATCAATTATTGGTTATTGGACTGAAGGCGCTATACTTATTTTTATTTTTTCTTTGAGTGGTGCCCTCGAAACTTACACGATGAACAAAAGTAAAAAGGAATTATCTAGTTTGATGAATCTACAGCCTGAAGAGGCGTGGCTATTAGATGCAAACGGCCAATCTAGTCGCGTCCATGTTAAAAATCTACAGGTAGGAAATCGGTTACTTGTCAAACCCGGCGATCGCATACCAGTTGATGGACTGATTATCACTGGGAGTACTTCTGTTGATGAAGCTGCTATTAGTGGTGAATCGATTCCCGTTTATAAACACACAGGTGATGAGTTATTTGCGGGAACTGTAAATTTAAATGGCGTTTTAACAATCGAAATGAAGAAAACAAGCAGTGAATCGTTAGTACAAAAAATCATTAAACTTGTTCAATCTGCTCAAAGCGAAAAATCACCAACCCAACAATTTATTGAGCGGTTTGAAGGTAAATATGTAAAAATTGTTCTTATTACTGTTGGATTAATGTTGTTCCTCCCCCACTTTATATTTGGTTGGGATTGGACTACAACATTCTATCGTGCGATGGTTTTACTTGTTGTTGCATCACCATGTGCACTAGTTGCTTCCATTATGCCTGCGACGCTTGCAGCCATATCAAACGGAGCAAAAAACGGCTTGTTATTTAAAGGTGGAGTTCACTTAGAGAATATTGGTAATTTGAAAGCAATAGCCCTTGATAAGACTGGGACTCTCACACAAGGAAAACCTATAGTAACAGATTTCATCGTTCGGGCTGGATTAGATGAACAGTCGGTATTAACAACTTTAGCGAGCATAGAATCTCAATCCACACACCCTCTCGCTAAATCCATAACATCATTTGCTGTCTCGAAGGGTGTTACTACCTTTCCTATATCAATAATGGAAGATGTACCAGGTTGGGGAATCAAAGCGGATATTGATTCGAAAGAGTGGAAAGTTGGTAAGAGAGCATTTGTGGGATTTAATGAGGCTAAGTTGTTTCAAAATGATGTAGCCCTTCGTTTAGAAGAACAAGGAAAAACGGTCATATTCACTGCAGACCAAGACGGAATCATCGCAGTGGTTGCGCTTAAGGATACTGTTCGACCTGAATCAAAAGAAGCTATTACATTATTGCGAAAAGCTGGTATTTATACAATTATGTTGACGGGTGATAATGAACGGACGGCAAAAGTCATTGCAGAAGAAGCTGGAGTTGATGACTATATCGCGGAATGTTTACCAGAAACAAAGGTCACAAAGATGAAAGAACTTCTCGCTAAATATGGAAACGTCGGAATGGTTGGTGATGGCATTAATGATGCACCAGCTTTAGCTACAGCCACTCTTGGTATCGCAATGGGTCAAGGTACCGACGTTGCACTAGAGACAGCAGATGTAGCACTAATGAAAGATGATCTATCACGCATAACGTACGCGATCGATTTGTCTCGAAAAATGAATCGTATTGTAAAACAAAATGTCTTTTTCTCAATATCGATAATTGTTCTTTTAATTATTAGCAATTTCTTTCAAATTATCAATTTGCCCCTTGGTGTCATCGGCCATGAGGGCAGCACGATTCTTGTCATATTAAACGGTTTACGTTTACTTAATATCAAATAAAAAGCAGGAGCTTCTATATGACAGCTCCTGCTTTTTTCATTGCTGATTTTTCTTTACGCTCTTGCATTACGGCATTAATTTGCCCACCAACCATTAAAATGATTCCCGAGAAATATAACCACATCATTAGGACGATAATTCCACCTATACTTCCATAAGTTGCAGAGTAATTAGCAAAACTACTAACATATAACGAAAATCCTAGTGATACTAGAATCCATCCTAATGTAGCAAATATTGCTCCTGGAATCACACTTTTCAAGTATAATTTACGGTTTGGCGCAATCCAATATAACAGCATAAATACTACAAAAATCATAACTGGTGGTATTGTCCATCTAATACTACTCCAAACATTCAAGAAGCCTTGCTCGTATCCAAAGTACGAGAACAAGAATGTGCCAATTTGTTCGCCAAATACAGGCAATACTAAAGCTATGACGAATAATGTAATAAGTAATAGAGTGAAAATGACTGAAATACCTCTCGCTATAAAGTAAGGTCTGGTCTCTTCAAGGCTATAAGAACGATTAAGTGACTTAGTCAGGGCATTCATGCCGTTTGATGCAGACCATATGGTGGCGAATATCCCAATTGATAATAAACCGCCATTTCGATCGTTAAGAACTTCATCTAATGTACCTTCGATAAGTGTATAAACTTCAACAGGTGCATATGTACGTAAAATATTAAAAAGCTGGTCTTCTTGTAAATTTAAATAGGGTAATAGTGTCACCATAAAAATCAACAATGGAAAAAGTGCTAATAAGAAAAAGAAGGCAAGTTGTGCACCTAAAGCCGTCACATCGACATATTGAATACGTGCTAATAATTCTTGAAAGAATCCTTTTGATGATGTTACATCAAAAGGATAATCAGGACCTTTACGTTTCTTTTTTTTAAATTGCATTAATTTTAATTTACTTAAGAAATTAGATGAAGAGCTGGATTTTTGGCTGCCTCTCGGTTGAATAGGTTTGTCTTCGATCGCCATTTAATCATTCCCTTTCTTAAGTGAATTCTTTCTCATCATACACGTGCTCAGGTAGCAATGGCATTTCGAAATCATCTTCTTCATTTTTTACAATGGATTTATATTCTTCTTTAGAGTGGACAAATGCATCTTTAGTATCTGTTACAAGTGTCTTCACTTGTGGAGTCAATTCTTTTATTTCTTCAACTTTGTCAGTAATATATTGTGCATCTTGTGTAAATTGATTATATACAGTTTGAAGCTTATCTGCTTTTTCTTGTAATTTCAGTTTTAAGTCTTCACGATTTTTCGAATAATACCTAACATCATAAGATACTGTTTTCAATCTAAATTTAACATCTTCACGTGTTGCACGATCAAACAAACTTATTCCTGCACCTGCAATTGCTCCAACTAGCATACCTTTGACAAATTTACTTTCACTCATTAATAAAACCTCCCAAGATTAAATTTCAATGTGCTTTAATATACCCTTCTCTGCGCATATTAAAACAATTCCTTACTTTAATTTGACAATTTTTCTGTACCATGAAATGATTAACCATAATGTTTGAAAGGCAGGAATCGCAAATGAACTTAACTCAACCATCTCAAGAAAATGTAGAATACATGATTGACCAAATAAAGGAAAAACTTCGTATGGTCAATGTAGACGCTATGAAATCCGATAATTTTGATGACTCTCAATATGAAGAATTGCACGATTTGTACTCTATGGTTAAAAAACGTTCTACTTTTAGTCCAAGTGAAATGCAAGCCATCGCTTCTGAACTGGGATCATTACGTAAATAAGCAGGAAAAATCCTTTAGCTCATGCTAAAGGATTTTTTTATATTGAACCACGTACCAACTTCCCTCTTGAATGATTTTCTGTATACCTAAAAAGAGGTCAATTTCTTAGCCGTCTTTGTAACCGAATCACTAACTTCTATCCCTTCGAATTGAGAATTAGGGAATCGTTCATCCAACCGTTTTATATTCACCTTCGCCACAACCTATGTCCAGCACTCGTTGCTTATCATTTTCTTTTAATAATTTCGCGATTTTTGGTAAAGCTATAACTTCTAATAATCGACTTGTTTGTGCAACTGTGTCTGCATGTTTTTCTGAGTCAAAATGATTGCAGTTCCTGTTACGCATCATGTCTGGATACGTAAGTAAACTAGGTATATGTAATTCCATCATTTCTTTCAATATAACACCTGAAGATGATTCTGCTTTAGGTCGTGGTAGCTTCAGTTTTATATCGCTTACGGCTCATTGGTTTTAAGTGACCAATCGATACTCCAACATTAGTCCATTGATTAAGCAGAATTTCATCTATCTGATAAGCATCTGCAACGTCTGCAACTTTTACCCCGCGCTCAAAGGCTTTAAATAAATCTAGTTCATACCCTACATATGCATGCCAGGAATATAAAAAAAGGACATTACGTTTCATCCATAAACGTGCTTTAAACATTTTCATTACATCAATCATTGTCATCCCTCCCATCTTTATATTCTCTTATGTAAATACACGCAAGGATTAAGCCATAAACCTGCCAATGTGCTACAAAACACCTTTCCATTTAAGAGAAAAACACCGTTGAGAGTTCTCAACGGTGTTCATTAATTACATCTGGTATTGGATCTGAGGGAACTGTTTAATAATTGCTGACGAGATTTCGTCTGACATCTCCAAAGCCTGCCTTTCAATTTCATCAAACGTATTTATTGATGATGGATAGTCTTTTTGAAGCAAGAACGCCGCTTCTTTTTTGGTTAAGTCCAAGTGTTCGTAAAACATCTTTCTCATATCTTGCTGTGAGATATATGGGTTGATAGAACTTAAAAAGTTAACGATGTCATCTGCGTTGGCATGCCATTTTTTATCGATAGACTCAACACTTTGCATGTCTCCGGCTTTAGCCGCCTTTACCAAATCTGCAGCGATGACTAAATGGTCTTTAATCAAAGCGCTATATTGGTTTCCTAATTGTTCACCATAGAAAGGTTTAAGTGCGTTCCCCATATCAGGAGCATTTCTTAATAATCGTGTCAATACTGCATCTAAATCTGCTGAATCATTAATCAAACTAGTAATAACAATTCTTGTCCAATAGACATGTTGTTCCCAAAGTAACCGCATCGTATTTCGTAACTCAAGTTCAGCGCGACTAATACAAGGCGTGTAGTAAATTCCTGTTGGATAAACGTAATACATTACATACCTCCAATTCGTAATCTATATATATTATTCTGGATGCTCAATTGTGGTACCTAAATTAATCAAAATTTAACTCAAGTATTGGAAGCGTTATCACATTGAATTTCCTTTGAATAATTTTATTTTCATTAAATATTGTTATATTCTTTCGTTACTCGAACTTTGCAATTGATTTACTCCTTAGAATATTGCTACTATAGAATTAGCTTGTATAAAAAAGGAGATAACCTAATGACATCTTTTAATGAAAATTTAACTAAATATGCTGAGTTAGCTGTTAAAGTGGGAGTAAATATTCAAAAGGGACAAAGTTTATATATTACGGCTTCAATTGATAATCCTGAGTTCGTTCGTTTATTAACAAAAACGGCTTATGAAGTTGGTGCAAAACAAGTATATGTTGACTGGACAGACGACGTGATTACACGTACACGTTTTGAGCTTGCTCCAAGTGAATCATTCACAGAATATCCAGCTTGGAAAATACAAGAACGTGAACAACTAGCTGAACAAGGTGCGGCATTTATGAGCGTTGTGTCTTCAAGCCCTGATTTATTAAAAGGCATTGATTCTTCACGCATTGCGGCATTCCAAAAAACGGCGGGAACAGCCTTATCGAAATATCGTCAATATGTTCAGTCTGACAAGATTAGCTGGACTGTTATTGCAGCCCCTTCTAAAGCATGGGCAGCTAAAGTATTCCCTGAGGTAGCTGAAGATCAACAAATATCTGCATTATGGGAGGCAATCTTTAAAGCGGTTCGTGCGGATGTCGAGTCTCCTATCGAGGCTTGGTCGAAACACGATGACACACTACATGAAAAAGTGGATTACTTAAACGAAAAGAACTATCTCAAATTGCATTACACTGCTCCTGGAACGGATCTTACAATTGAACTTCCTAAAGGTCACTTATGGTGTGGAGCTGGAAGTGTTAATGAAAAAGGCGAAACATTCATGGCAAACATGCCTACTGAAGAAGTATTTACAGTTCCTTTGAAAACGGGTGTAGATGGAGTTGTTTCTAGTACAAAACCATTAAGCTATGGAGGGAACATCATAGACAATTTCAAAATCACTTTTGAAAAAGGACGTATCGTAAAAGTAGAAGCGGCTGAAGGACAAGAAGTATTACAACAATTAGTAGATACAGATGAAGGCGCGAAGTATTTAGGAGAAGTTGCATTAGTTCCTCATCATTCCCCTATTTCAGAGTCAGGATTACTATTCTATAACACTTTATATGATGAAAACGCGTCGAATCATTTAGCAATCGGTAGCGCCTATGCATTCTGTTTAGAAGGAGGGAAAAAAATGTCACAAGAAGAGTTAAAAGAAAACGGCTTAAATCAAAGTATTACACATGTTGACTTCATGATTGGATCAGATCAAATGGACATCGACGGGATTTTAGAAGATGGATCTAAAGAACCTATCTTCCGTAGTGGAAACTGGGCGTTTTAATTAGGCAAAATATATTAATTCAAAAAGCAGCCTTTCTAGGAAGGCTGCTTTGTTATGACTTAACAATTTGTTTACATTTTAACAACAACAAGATAACAGCAAAATGACAGAGTGCTTCTTATTACTTATTTTATTCTACCTACAACCTCCTAAATACCCAAAAATCCCTGCAACAATTGATAACTACCATTAAGTACCATATGGTATATGTACTATAATCCTCTATACTAATGTAGCAAACCGTTTTAAGGAGGAATCTGAATGTTTTCAGGAATAGATTTAGGGATAGATTTAGGAACAGCTAATATCCTTGTATATACAAAAAATAAAGGCATTATTTTAAATGAGCCATCGGTAGTAGCGGTGGATACAAAAACAAGACAAGTTATTGCATTTGGTGAAGAAGCGAAGAGTATGATTGGTAAAACTCCAGGTTCTATTACAGTTATTCGACCATTAAAAGATGGGGTCATTGCTGATTTTGATGTTACAACTGATATGTTACGCATGGTAATGAGAAAAGTAGGAAAAAAACTAGGAAGCTCTATTCGTAAACCTAATGTTATGGTATGTACACCATCTGGTGCAACATCAGTAGAACGCCGTGCAATTCATGATGCGGTTAAAAATAGTGGTGCTAAAGAAGTTCATCTTATTGAAGAGCCTGTAGCGGCGGCTATAGGTGCCGATCTTCCGGTTAGCGAGCCAATTGCTAGTGTCATAGTTGATATAGGCGGTGGGACAACTGAAGTAGGAATCATTTCATTTGGTGGGGTTGTTTCATCAAATACAGTTAAAATCGCAGGTGATCGCATGGATGAAGACATCATTCATTTTGTTCGCAAACAATTCAACGTGTTGATTGGTGAACGTACTGCGGAAAGAATCAAAATGGAAGTCGGTTATGCTTTAGTTCCACACACTTTAGAAACAATGGAAGTACGTGGGCGTGACGTTATGACAGGTCTTCCAAAGACTATTACAATTAGCTCCGTTGAAGTACAAGAAACATTAAAAGAATCATTATTATCGATATTAGAAGCGATTCGCGTAACGCTTGAAAGTTGCCCTCCAGAACTTTCTGGAGACATAGTAGATCAAGGTGTTGTATTAACAGGTGGCGGTGCTTTATTAAAAGGGATGCAAGAATGGTTATCTAACGAAATTTCTGTTCCTGTTCACATCGCTCCGCAACCACTTGAGTCTGTAGCAATTGGTACAGGACGCTCACTAGTCATGATGGATAAAATACAAAAAGTTGCCCGTTAATCACAAATGAAACGGACAACCTGTAGGGCGAGATGATTCTGTCATCTCGCTAATTTTTTTGAAAAGTTTTGGTCGTTTTTGCTTAATAAAATTTGGAGACAATTCTTCATTAATGATTCCTTGGTGAAAAATGGGTGTCAATGCAGGAGAAACTGGTGGAATAAGCCAAGTCCAATCCCCTTTCACTTCCCTTTGTTGTTTTTCTTCTTTTTCACGAAAGGCCTGGAATTGTTGAGCAGCTGTATAATGGTCTACCATTTGAACACCGGCTTGTCTAAAAGATGCATACACAGCATGTTGCAATTCAACTAAAGCTCGGTCTCTCCAAAACGTTGTCGTACTCGATGTATCAAGCTTTAACTGATTCGCAACGTCTCTTAATCGATTGTATCGATAAGAGTCCACTAAATTCCGTGCCGCAATTTCTGTCTCCATATACCAACCGTTAAACGGAGCTGGATAGGACAATCCACCAATTTCAAGATAGCGATCTGAGATGATTGGCACAGCATACCATTTTAAATTCAGAGGTTTCCAGTCTAAATTAATTGGATGGTCGATTTGTACTTCTAGAACTTCTTCTTTTGCGATTTGTACTACACTTGGAGGCTCCTCATTCCATTGAAATAGAACCGGTAAAATATCATAAGGTGTACCGTCTCCTTGCCAACCTAAACGTTCCGCAACTCTTGTTAATTCTAGATTAGCTGGATCTCCTATTATCTTCCCAGATTCTTTCTGATAACCAGCGTAGCGAATTAATTGAGGGCTCCACAATTGGACTTTATGGGACGAACTAATTTCCGGAAAAATAGTAATGGTTGATCGGATCTTCCCGCCATTAGTGGCATGAAGAATATGATGATGAATATGTTGTTCTATATCTTCTTGTGAAGTAACGTTCCGGGCATCAAACACATCGAGTGTTTCCCAAAATAAACGTCCAATACATTTCGCACTATTACGCCAAGCAAGCTTTGCTCCATATGTGATTTCCTCAAGGGTGTGTGTATAGGTTCCCGTCGATTCGATTTCGTCTTTTATCATACTTTGACGATTCATTATTGTTTCTTCAGAAAGTCCGTTTTCTTTACCATATTGAAAAAGAAAAGTACTCGCCTGATCTAATAGCAATGAGTTATTCATGTTTATATTCATCCTTTGTGTTTCTACATAATTCTAGTTTAATCAACATTTCCTTTAGTCTCAATGGATGTAGCGTTCTTTACGTAATTATTTCTCTTATTATGTGACATAAAAGTGGCTAAGAATGATGAAAATCATCTACAATAAGAATGTAATATACATAGGAGGTACTACCACATGACATTACTGAACGAAATACTTTCTTTCAATCAAAAATTTGTATCAGAGAAACAATACGAAGAATTTACTACAACAAAATTCCCAGACAAAAAAATTGTTATTTTAACATGCATGGATGCACGTTTATTTGAACTATTACCAAAAGCTATGAATTTTAAAAATGGTGATGTGAAAATCGTAAAAAGTGCAGGCGCAGTTATTAATCATCCTTTTGGTGGTATTATGCGCAGTTTACTCGTTGCTGTTTATGAATTACATGCGGAAGAAATATACATTATCGGTCACTATGATTGTGGTATGAGTGCCATTCAACCCAAAGAAATGCTGCAAAAAATGGTAGATCGCGGTATCTCTCATGACACCATTAATATGTTGAACTACTCTGGTGTTGAATTAAACGAGTGGTTACGAGGATTTGAAGATGTTCATGAGAGTGTAAGACATAGTGTAGACATGGTTAAAAATCATCCATTGATGGTGAAAGGTTTCCCTGTCCACGGTTTAGTCATTGATCCTGCTACAGGAAGACTGGATATGGTAAAAGAAAATTAAATGCAAAAAGAGCCCACTACCATATTGGGCTCTTTTCTTATTCTGCAGAAGATTTTTTCCGTCGATACATCCACTGTTGATATTGAAAACGAATGAAACAACCAATACAAAAACCTAATATGGCTACGAGCGCAGCTAAACCAACCATTATCGTAGCAACGTTAAACATAATGGACCATTTCAGGAAATAACTGATACAAGCAATAATTAAAAACCCTACAGCTAACCACTGGTTAAATTGTAGTTGAGCATAATCTTCTTGCACATATTGATTAGCTGGTTTGGTTAAAAGCTTCTTAACGACTGCTAACACCGGATTGAATCCAGTAAGTAAGCCTAATAGACTTGAAATTAAAGGAATAAGTAAAATCCATGCTGTTTGAGTTATAAGTGAAAGGACTACTGATAATACAATTGTCCACTGATTAGCTAATACGAGAGGCTTCGGAATTGTTTTCATATTAATACCTACTATTCTTATTGGATTTATAAACATAGTATATGGCGGTTTTATTAGGATGTAAATATATCCGCCTAAGTCTCGTTATATTTCCCGGGAAATCGACATAAAAGGTTGGCTTCTCAAGTGAGAAACCAACCTTTTAGCATTATTCGCCATTTCCGCCAAGCGGCCTTACCTTTTCAATAATCATTTTCGAGAATTGCATACAAATAATGATCTTCCCATTGTCCATTAATGAATAGCAGTTGTCGAAGTAAACCCTCTTGTTGCAAATTCGCTTTTTCCAATACACGAATCGATCCGAAATTACGTGGTGACACATAAGCTTCTATTCGATGTAAACCGACAACTTCCATTCCATATTTCACAACAAGTTGAACTGCTTCAGTACCAATTCCTTTACCCACATTCATTTCATCAATAGAATAGCCGATAAAAGAACTAGAAAATGGCAGTCTTTTAATGCCATACATTGATATATGACCTACCAAGTAATTTGTTTTTACATCATATATTCCAAAACTGAATTCACGCTGATTTTTCATATGATGTAATGATTCCAAGATTTTCTCTCGTTGGACAGCAGCAGTAAAATACGAATCTTGATGTCTCGGTTCAAAAACAGACCAGTAAAATCTGTTTTTTGTTACAAGATGAGCTAATTCAACGGCGTCATCTTCGCGTAATGTTCGTAAAAAGCAGGTTTGGCCTTCAAGTAAAATCATATAAAATCACCCTTTAGATGAGGTTAATGCAAGAAACTCTTCTACGTCTTTAATACAAAGTGCTATTCCTTTTCCCCAGAAAGCGTGTTGCGTGATGTCTTCATCTAAATGTTTCATAGCTAAGTCTTCAACTGACATAATGGCCGTATCTTGAAGTAAAGCAATATACTTCTCTTCAAAACTGCTTCCTTCTTCAATCGCTTTCGCATAAATGCTCAAGCTGAATAAGTAACCAAAAGTGTATGGGAAGTTATAAAATGGTACACGTGAGATATAGAAATGAAGTTTAGATGCCCAGAAATGTGGATGTACATCACCTAGACCATCAGCGAATGCTTCACGTTGTGCTTCTTCCATTAAAGTATTTAAACGGCTAGCTGAAACAATCCCATTTTTGCGTTCTTCATAGAAACGTGTTTCGAACAAGAAACGCGCATGGATATTCATAAAGAATGCTACACTGCGTTGAATTTTATCTTCTAGTAACGCTAATTTTTCATCAGCTGTTGTCGCTTCTTTAACGGCAGCATCTGCAACGATCATTTCTGCAAATGTTGAAGCAGTTTCAGCAACACCCATAGCATATTGACGATTCATCCAGTGCACTGGTCTTAGTGCGGATGAATGGAAAGCATGACCAAGTTCATGAGCGAGTGTTGCAACATTAGACATCGTTCCGCTATATGTCATAAAAATACGTGACTGCTCAGACAAAGGCATACCAGTACAGAATCCACCTGGACGTTTATTCGGACGGTCCTCAGCTTCAATCCATTCATCTTCAAATGCTTTACGCGAGAATTTCTCAAGTTCTGGTCCGAATTTTCCGAATTGTTTTAAAATAAATTCCGCACCTTCTTGATACGAAACTTTTTGTGTGGATTCAGTTACAGGTGCATCTAAATCGTACCAATGCATAGCATCTGCACCAACTAACTCTGACTTACGCTTTAAATATTTTACAAATGGTGCTTTATGAGCGCTTATCGCTCCCCACATAGCATCTAACGTTTCTTGCTTCATTCGATTCATATCAAGTGGTTCTTTTAATACTGAGTCCCAACCACGTTTTTTATACACTGCTAATCGGAAACCAGCCATATGATTTAATGTTTTAGCAAAAAACTCTTCTTTGTCTGTCCAGGCTTGTTCAAGTGCTTCGAAAGAATCTTTACGAACTGATCCATCCGAATGAGAACTTAAGTTACTGGCTTGACCAACAGAAAACTCTTTTTCTACTCCATCAACTGTGACACGAACTTTCACGTCACCAACTAGCAAATCATAAAGTTGGCTCCACCCATGATATCCATCCACACCAAGAGCCGTAATCATGTCTTCTTCTTTTTCTGACAGCAATTCTTTTGCTTCATCTCGCCATTCGTTCAATACAAAAGAAAATTTCTTTAAACGATTATCTTGCATCAAACTAGTCCAAACACTGTCTTCAGTTCTTGACAACTGTTGTTGAACAACTAACATGGATGAAGAAAAACGAGCTCCTAATGAGCCTATTTCACCTTGTAATAAGTTTGCTTGTTTATCAGTGGTATCTTGAGCTAGATAACACCCAACGACCGCTCCAGCTTGTGATAAATTTTCAGCAACTTGTTTCGTTCCTTCTATGATTGATGCAATTTTATCAACGTCTGACTCATTTTTGGGTACATCAAATTTAGATAATGTTTGTTCAAATGAATCTAATTTTACATTTAAAGCATTCAAGTGTTCGCGAAGTTCAGGAGACGAACTTCCCCCTTTAAAAAATACGTCTAAATCCCATATTTCAGCATATGTTTTGGTAGTCAAACTCATTTCCCCCATGTCTTTCTAAATTTTCCGAAAATACTACATAATTATATCATGCTTCTTCGGCTTGCGAAACATCGTTATAAGGATTAATAGCGGGTATCCTTTTTTCAATGCACACTTGCATGATATGTTCTAGAATGGTTTTTAAAACATTAATACTTCCATTTTTCTGATCAGCTTGGTAAATTTGAATTTGTTGTTACTGTTGCATGACGTTATACTAATGTATAGGAGGTGAACGCTATGGGTCGTTTCTCAATTATGGTCATCGCACTATTTAGTGTAATTACTGTTAACGCATTAGCTAATATTTTGCCTTTAAATAATCAAACTACAGGTGAGATATCAAATCGACTTCCCGTTTTATTTACACCAGCTGGGTATGTATTCTCGATATGGTCTGTCATATACGTATTGTTAATCGTTTGGCTTGTTGGCATGTGGAAAAAAAGTAAACAAGGTGATGCTAACTATTCAACGCGCTCCACCCTGTTTATCATAAGTTGTGTGTTAAATATAGCTTGGATTTATTTATGGCATTATGAGAAATTTTTATTTACAGTCATCGTAATGATAGGATTTCTTATCACACTTCTCCTTTTATATCGAACTTATTCGGTTTCAGATAATAGTATCAAGAGCCGTTTACCTATTTCCGTATATTTAGGGTGGATCAGCGTCGCGACGATTGCTAATATCAGTTATGTTTTAACCTACTATGAATGGAATGGCTGGGGATTAAGCGACCCCTTATGGGCAGTTATTATGATGACTGTCGGTACAGCACTAGCATTACATATTCGTTACCATTATTTTGATATTACTTATGTGTTCGTCTTTATTTGGGCTTTTATCGGCATAGCTGTCCGCAATGGCTTTGAAGAATTGCTGGTCTCTACTGCCGCTCTCTTTTTAAGTGCAGTTATGCTCGCTGGTATTATTTTTATGAAGAAATCATTGTCCCACTCTAGCACGTCATCAAGAACGTAGTAGGAAAATATAATGCTATTACTTAAATAAGATAAAAAACACCAACTGCGCAATCGCTCAGTTGGTGTTTTTGTGTGTTAATTGATTTTTGTGATTAAGATTGGTTCACCCTTAGTGACAATGACTGTATGCTCAATTTGTGCAACAAGTGATTTGTCTGGCGTTAAAAAGGTCCAACCATCTCCAGATTCAACGATATGTTCCGCCTTTTCAGAAATAAATGGCTCAACAGCTAGAACCATTCCTTCTTTCAAGATAGTCGGTTCCCATGCGTCATAATAATTTAAAATATGTTGAGGCGATTCATGAAGAGATTTTCCAATCCCATGACCGGTTAAGTTCATAATGACAGTAAAGCCATTAAGTTTTGCTTCACGTTCTACAGCTTTACCGATTTGGTTTAAGCGTGCTCCCGCTTTTACTTTTAACATAGCACGATTAAAAGCACTTTCTGCCACATCACAAAGTTTTTCTATTTTCTCATAGCCTTCACCAACAACGAATGAAATGCCTGTATCTGCAAAATAGCCATTTAGTGATCCAGAGACATCAATGTTTACAAGATCCCCATCTTTAATGACGCGTGCACCTGGGATGCCATGCGCGACTTCCTCGTTAACGCTGATACAAGTGTAACCAGGGAAATCATACTCTCCTTTAGGACCTGATATGGCTCCTGTTTCTTCAAACATGCGTCCACCAAGGTCATCAAGTTCTTTCGTTGTGATACCAGCTTTTGTTGCTGCACGCATCGCGTCGCGAATCTCAGCAACGATTCTGCCTATAGTTTTTAACGCTTCGTAGTCTTCAGTAGTTTTTGCAATCATATTCTTAAAATCCTTCTTTCTCAAAATATATATCCCATACTATACCATAAGAAAAGGCGCTTTCCCATATGACAAGACTTTCTGAACATTCGGGAATTTATTCCTGATTCTTTACTTGAATTTCGCAAGCAGAAGAGGACTAAATCTTGTTGAGAATAGTTTTCGACCACTCAAAGATGGTTTCCGATCATTTGAGGTTTTTTCTGTCTCCTTGAAGACGAATTCCATCTTTCTGTAGGTACTTCTGTCACTCATCTTTCTAAAGATAGTTTATGACCACTCACAGGCAATTTACGACCACTCAAAGGTAGTTTACGACCATTCACAAGCAGTTTCCGACCACTCAAAGATGGTTTCTGACCATTCGAGATTTTTTCTGTCTCCTTGAAGACGGTTTCCATTCATCCGTGGGTAACTTTGTCACTCATCTTTCTGAAGACGGTTCCCATCTTTCTGTAGGTACTTCAGTCACTCATCCTTCTAAAGTCAGTTTTCGCTCACTATTAAACTATTTCCAACTATACAAATCAGTTTATGTCCATTTGCTTCGAAATGTACATGAGTTCATTCATCTCCAAGATTAGACTTTGCTTGGTTCAAGCAAACGTTGCGCTGTGATAAATAGTATTGAACACACTATTGCTGTGAGTAAGAATATCGGAATCATGTAGGTTGCGTTATAAATAATCGAATACGTATACAAGTTTTCGTTTTCTGGAACATACATAGCAAAGAAGAAGATCCCAGTAATCGTGTGAACTATATAACGTAGTAATGACGCAATCAATACAGCCGAAACAATGGTAATTATCATATTTCTACGTTTATACTGTTGTGCATAATTTAAATATTGAGAACGGAATAAACCTGCGATTCCCACAACACCGTATGCAATTAAATAGTCCAGAATGACTTGCATGACTACAAAACTAAACGATAATGGGGCTACAGAGATTAATCCTGAAACAATCTGTAACAATCCTACTAATAAGCCAGTGATGACACCAGCTAAAGCACCTCTACGAAACGCCATTAATACAATTGGCACCATCACTAAACTGACTGATCCCCCTTGTGGCATTTTAAAAGCAACGAAATCCAATACAAATCCTAACGCGGCAAAGATTGCAATCTCGACTAACAACAATACTTTTTTATTTCTCATCTTTCTTCCTCCTTTTACGATGTACTGCAAACCGCATGTCAGGGTGAAAAAAAACACAAAAAAACGACCTCTAGGACAGAGCCTGACGTCGTTGGAGTCGGTTTCTATCCACATCCCTGCGCAAGCATTAACTTACAGGTTCTAAGGGTTAGAACTTTTTGGTTCACTCTCAGCCATTTCAGGCTCCCCTTGTGGTACTTACATCTATTTTTGATAATACGGGTTAATTGTACAGAAAGAGGGAAATAGAAGCAAGAGGGTTCAGTCGTTCTGTGACTTTTATCGAGTCAATCGATATACTGAACATACAAGATTAATAAACTAAGGATGTGAAGGATCATGATCGAGATGTTGAAGAATTTAGTGGCAATCAAAAGTGATACCGAGGAAGGTGCTAATGATGCACTTCGCTTTTGTTCTAAGTGGCTTGACAGTCATGAAATTACACATGAAATTATTGAAAACGAAGGACGATTAATGATCCACGCAGAGATTGGGCAAGGAGACACTACAATTGTTTGGAATGGACATGTAGATGTTGTACCTGCAAAAATCGAACAATTTAATCCTATTATTGACGGTGATCGTCTGTATGGTCGTGGTTCTGCGGATATGAAAGCGGGCGTTGCAGCAATGATGGAAGCTTACCGTCGCATTTATTCGGCACGAGAGGAATTAAAACAACGTATCATCTTACACATCGTAACTGATGAGGAAACTGGTGGTCGAAAAACATCTGGTCATCTAGTTGAGATTGGACGAACAGGTGATTTTGTTATATGCGGAGAGCCCACACACTTGAAACTCAGCGTTCAATCAAAAGGAATCTTACATGCTAATGTAACGCTTTTTGGAAAAGCAGCACACGGTTCACGTCCTTGGGAAGGAACGAATGCTGTTGAAGCTTCCTATTTGTTTCATGAGAAGCTAAAAACATTGCCTTTCACGAAGGCAAGCAATGAGTATTATGAATATCCTTCAATTAATTTGGCTAAAATTCAAGCAGGTGATCGGTATAATGTAGTGCCTGATCAATGTGAAGTCAATTATGATATTAGGTTTGTGCCAGGTCAAAACTGGGAAGATATTATCGAAGAAATGACTGAACTTGCACAATCAATCAATCCGAAAAACATCGTTAAAGCTGGAGGCAAAACACCTGCAATTACAACCACTGAAGATAATCCTTTTGTTCAATCACTGGCTCTCGTAACAGCTGAAGTAACACAAAAAGATGCTGTGTTATTTGGGCAACATGGTGCTGCAGATACCCGCTATTATGCTAAGACCGGTGCTGGTGCAATAGAATTTGGTCCTAGCGGTGAGGATTGGCACGGACCGAACGAATACGTGTTAATTTCTTCTGTGGAACAATATGCAGATATTTTAACAAAACATGCGTTACGTTGAAACCAATTACAGGATAATCCGTATAAGTAACTACTATCGTTTAGAGGAGGAGTAGTTTTGGATAATCGTGTATTATCCGCTTTATGCTATTTTAGTGTTTTTTTTGCTCCATTTTTATTGCCACTAATTGTTTACTTTATTTCCCCAGATACGGATGTAAAGTATCATGCAAAACGGTCGTTCCTTTCACACTTAATTCCTGTAGCTCTAGGTATTATTGGATTTTTTGTTTTAATGGTTAGTTCATTTTCGATGTTTAATACTATGGATTACTCAATGGCTCCAGATGTCACTTCCTCTTTTGATTTCATGGCAGCTGGTATTCCTTTATTGTTTATGTTGCTCTATGGCATTTTATCCATCGTAGTACTGATTTGGAATATTGTGCAAGGAATTAAAGTAATACAAAAGGTTTAATATATTTTAATTCGGGAAATACATCACTATACAATAGTGATAGGAGCGATATAAATGAAACTTGGTAAATTAGTTAAAACGGTGATAAAATTTGCACCCATCATTATTCCAATCGTGAAAAAAGCAATGGATAAAAAGAAAACTACTAATACCGCATATTCACGTAAATAAAAAGTTGGAACTCATAAAATTGAGTTCCAACTTTTTTATATGAGCGGCTTTAATTCAGCTAACGCTAACAATTCTTTACCTAGTAAGGACGAAGGCAAAATTGCAGATTCATCAGTATCTTTGGTAAGGCTTTGTTGTTGCATAATCTTCTCAAACGTAAGAGGATTTGCTGGTGGAATTTCATTTTTCACTACCTGCATAGCACCTTTTGCATACACATTGAAAAAGCTGTTTGCCATGTCTCTATATCCTTCTACATTTGGATGTACATCTGCTGGATTTGGTACTTTTCCAGTCGCATTATCCCCAAATGCAGCGTCAACTGACACGAATTGCACATCCGCTTCTTCCGCTACTTTTGCTAAAATTTCATTCAGTCGATTCAATTGTTGAGCGATGCCGGCTTTCTGTGAGTCACGAGCATGTGGATATGCAAAATAATACCCCATTACATACACTTGTGCTTTTGGTGCTATTTTTTTTAAGTCACTGAGAATGTTAATCATATTTTTCCGAACGTTGTTTAATGAATAATCTACAGGAATTTGTTGAAATGTTAATGAACCTGACTTCGCATCTGATTGTATCAAACGTAAAAGATCATTCGCTCCAGCTGAAATCGTAATGACGTTTGCATTTTGAAGCAAGGGTTTCGCTTCTTTAGATTGCAACCGCTCCAGCACATCTGTTGTTGTAAACCCTGGAAATGCTAAATCTTTCGAAAAAAAAGCAAGCGGTTGATTACGTCCAATTTCTTGGGCTATTAAATCACTGTATCCCGTATCAATTTCACGAGTAGGTGTTTGACCAGCGGCGAGAGAATCTCCGAGTGCCACATACGAAACCGGCCCAAATACTTGAGCGCTAGTTTGAATAGGTACAAGAAATAAACCCATGACTACAAAAAGAATAATTAATTGTTTTTTTATCATAGATTAAAATGCCCAGTTGCCTTTTCGGAAAATTGCTTCGATTGTTCCATCGTGACGTTCACCATCAATATCCATCTCTCCGCTACCAATCATGAAATCTTCATGAGTAATCGATGTGTTTAACCCTAATGCTTGAAGTTGTGCTTCTTCTAAATCACGAGCACCTTCAACACAAGTTGGGTAAGCTTCACCAATCGCTAAATGGTTTGATGCATTTTCATCAAACAAGGTATTGTAGAACAAAATTCCTGATGATGAAATAGGTGATTCATGAGGTACTAAGGCTAACTCTCCAAGGTAGCATGATCCTTTGTCGTTTTGAAGCAACTGTTGCAGTAAATCATTTCCTTGTTCTGCTAGTGCTTTGACGATTTTCCCATTTTCAAAGGTCAAGGTAAACCCATCAATAATATTGCCTTGATAGACAAATGGTTTTGTATTACGGACATGCCCGTTAACACCTAATTTCAAAGGAGCTGTATACACTTCTTCAGTTGGCATATTGGCAATAAATGCAGTTTGATTAGGTGTTCTACTAGCACCAGTCATCCATAAATGTTTTTCTGGTAATTCGATTGTTAAATCTGTACCAGGAGCTTTATAAATAATTTTCTTAAATCTTTTATCATTTAATGCACTAGCACGTTTTTCTAATTCACGAATATGTTTCTTCCACAGTTCGACAGCATTGCCTTCACCAATACGCACTGTTTTAAAAATGGCGTCCCATAAAGCGGGAACTTGCTTATCTTGTGGTAAGTCTGGAAAGACTTTTTTCGCCCACATTTCAGATGGTATTGCGACAATTGACCAAGAAATTTTATCTGACATAACAGAAGCACGATATTTTTCTAACGCACGTCCTGCTACTTTTTGTTGATCAGATATGCGTTTGGCAGGAACACCTGCTAATAAATCAGGATCTTCCGCATCGATCCATAATAATGATCCTTGTTGATCAATTAATTCATCTCTTTGAGTGACCACCCATGCAGGAAACTCATGCATTTCAGAATCAGGTGCTAGGTCATAAAAAGCACGATTTGTGGGGCCATCTGCGAAATTAACGTGGACACGTTTCGCTCCTGCTTCGTAAGCCTTTTTAACAACTAAACGAGTAAAATCAAGAGTATCTGTAGTCGTGTTTATTAACACATACTGGCCAGGTTGGACGTTTATTCCTACACGTACAGCTAAATCCGCGTATTCTGTTAATTTTTCTTCAAACGTCATTTCTTTCTCCCCTTTTGTAGCAAGGTTTTAGAAGAACCTTCGATTAACGTACCTTGATCCCATACTTTTTGAACGGGTTTCGATGGTAACTCTTTCGTCCATTTTTTATAATTTTTTTCATCTGTGTAAGTTAATAATGATAATACTTCTCCATCAGCACCTGCCCGACCTGTTCGACCTGAACGATGCAAATATGGCTCGATCATATGTGGTACATCGACATGAATAACATGTGTCAAGCCTTCAATATCCAAACCACGAGCTGCAATATCCGTAGCAATTAAGATGCTTACTTCACCTTTACGGAAAGAAGCTAATGCTTGCTTACGTTCTTCTTTTTTCATATCTGAATGTAAGGCAACAATTTTAGCATCTCGGAATTTCAATTTCGATTCTTTCATTAGCAACTGATCTAGATTGTTAACAAATGCTAATCCTCGTAATCCATCCATATGTGCTAACCGTCTTAGTAAATCCGTTTTATCGCGCTCTTCTACTTTTACAAAGGAATGGACTACCTTCCCTTGTGCAGGTAACTCTTCATGAGTTACATGAATGCGGATAGGATCTTTCATCAAGCGACTAGCTACTAACTCGATTTCTTCAGTAATCGTTGCTGAAACGACTACGATTTGTCGGTCATGATTAGCTCCTTCAATAATTGCTTTTGCCACATTCCGATGTTCTCTTGCTAATAACTGATCACCTTCATCTAATACAATATGTCGTAAATCATGAAGCTTAAGTTTCTTAGCTTTCATTAATTCATGCAAACGACCTGGCGTTCCTACCACAATTGTGGGTTTTTTCTTTAGTTTCTCTAGTTGACGAGCCATATTGGCTCCACCAATTAATTGAGCAACTGTAATGTCAGTTCCTTCTGTCCATTCACGTAGCACTTCGACAATTTGCATCGATAGCTCTTGTGAAGGAGCAACGATAATTGCTTGCGTTTTTTGTAGTAAACCATCCACTTGATTAAGGATTGGCAAAACATAAGCTAATGTTTTACCTGAACCAGTAGGAGATTGCGCTACAACGTCTTTCCCGTCTAGCATGTACGGGATTAATTGTGTCTGAACAGGCATCTCATAGCTGAATTTCCATTTGTTTTGAAGTTCGGGTTTTAAGTTTTCGATAAATGACATTGGATACTCCACCTTTATATATACATGCACTTATTGTACCATAATTCGCTATTTTAAGCCTTTTCCTGCTAGGAATAGTAGTTTTTTTCATAATAAAAACTCTGTCCCTAGTAGGGACAGAGTTAGTTA
>NZ_JBFUKT010000039.1:0-23203 GCF_056400705.1 Paenisporosarcina sp. P5_A11 | reverse complement strand
AGCGATGTTTCCATGACCATTCCTACATTTAGTGGAAGCGTTTACACTAATGAATTTGATGATTTGCAACTTCTCGGAAAAGATTTTTCAGACCAATTAGAAGATTTACAAGGAAAATCCTTACCATTTGTATATGCGGGACTTGGTAAAGCAACTGATTTTGCCGGGAAAGATGTCAACGGGAAAATTGCGTTGATTCAGCGCGGGGAACTTGCGTTTGATGAAAAAATCAAAAACGCCAAAAACGCTGGGGCTAAATCAGTGATTGTGTATAACAATGTCGACGGGCAAATACCTKCCTACTTGGGCGAGGTCGTCGGGTTAATCCCTTCTTTCCGCCTGTCAAAAGCGGATGGTGAGCGATTAAAGGGGCTGGGCGAAGGTTCTTTCACATTTGGAACGTTAAATAAAACAAAAACAGAAGGCGATCATTTAGCTGATTTCAGTTCACGCGGACCGGTAAATGGCAATTATGATATTAAGCCGGATGTAGTCGCTCCAGGTGTGTCCGTATTCTCCACAACACCGGAATTCATCAATGATCCGCAGGACGGTATTAATTACGGGAATGCCTATGTACGTATGTCGGGAACATCGATGGCTACGCCACACGTGGCAGGTGCAGCCGCATTGATTTTACAGGAGCATCCGGAATATACTCCTTTCGATGTGAAATTGGCACTCATGAATACTTCGGATGATTTAAAAGGGGATAATTCTGTATACGAAGTGGGCGCGGGACGAATCGATGCCTATCAAGCGGTTCATGCAGATACGTCTATCAAAGTATGGGATAAGACACAAAATATCGAAAATGGTAAAGTCGTAGAAATTGATGAAGAAACAGGTTCCATTGTATTCGGAAGACATATTAAAAAAGATGATCAACCCATTGAAGCAAGTAAAAAGGTGACCGTTCAAAACAACAGCCAGGAAGAAAAATCTTTCAAAATAGAAGTAGAGTATCACGGTGAGCGAAAAGGGATTCAAGATGCAGTGAGTAACGGTGTTACAGTGGATGTGCCTTCATCGATTACAGTGGGAGGCGGCCAAGTGCAGGAGCTCCAGCCTAACATAACGATACCAACCAGCGCTGCGGGAGGAAGATATGAAGGGTATATTCATGTGACCAATGCCAACAATCCAGACGAAACCTATCAAATTCCATTCGCTGTGATGGTGACGGAAAAAGGATTTGATTATGTCAAAACGACTAGACCATCCGTGACAAATACGACAGCTTTCTGGCAATATAATGACAAAATGATCCATATCATTATGAAAATTAATAGCCCAATGAAAACCATGGATGTGCTTGTAAAAGACAGTAAAACAGGAAAAGCTGTTGGGTTCATAGGAACAGCTAATATTAGTAAATTACAATTAGATAGAGAAGTGTATCTTACTGGTGCGTTCAGCGGTACGGTCTTACCATTTACAAATGATCCTGCCAATCCAATCAGTGATCTTCCAATAAAGCTTCCAGCAGGCGATTATATACTGGAACTGATTGCACACGATGAGGATGGGAAATCATATGTTTTTGACAATCCGCTTATCGTGGACAATGAAGCACCAGAAGTCAACATGGATATAAAATCGGGTGTAATCGAAATCAATGATTCTATGTTTACAGTAGAAGATGGCCAAAAAGCAGTGTGGCTGCATGGAACAGCTAAGGATGCGACAGTGGATTTATTACAATCTAAAGGGTTGGACGTCGATCAATCGTCCAACACTATGGCTTACTACGCAGGTGACTCTACGTATATAGGTGGGTACTTCCCGGTTCAAGCGAATGGAGATGTAAAATTAGGAATTGAGGAAAGTGATATTGCAAAAAAACCTATGAGATTTTGGTTGAGAACATGGGATACTGCAACGGCAGTTGGTTACCAAAAGTATTACTTCATGAAAGAAGGAACAGAATATACGACTACTAGTTATAACAAGCAAGAGTTGAGACTCGGTGATAACTTTACGATGACACTCAGCCTTAATAATGTGAAACAGCTTGTCTCCGGAGAATTTAATGTAGAGTTCTTAAAAGATTACTTCAAGTTCTCGAATGTGAAGCTGAACACTGCAGTCAAACAATATGCAATGGAAAAAGGCTTACAGGTATCACTACATGAGCCTGCTGTGACGGAAGGTTTATACAATAATAGTTTGAACATCGGTGCTTCCATTACTGGAAATGTATTCAGAGGACTGGATGGAGACATGCCGTTCCTAGATGTAACGTTTAAAGTAGTGAAAGGTGAAGTTTACGAAGATGTTCCTGGATTTGAAGTCAAGAAGGGGTCTTATAAGAAATCAGGACAAATAGCAAGCACCGATATTCCTTTTTACAACACTCAAGATCTTAAAGTAATTCCTACACAGACACAGTTGATAGGAGCCATCACTCCGGAAGCATTTATTTTACAAGGTTCAGGGGCGGAATATTTGAAAGCGGCGGATTATTCGAAAATAGGGGCACAAGTATACGCTCTTTCCAGAAGCGGTAAAAAGTATAAAGGAACAATTAAAAGAAATGCATCTTTCGAGATCAATGGTATTCCGGCTTCCGATCAAGTGTATACAGCCGTTTTCGAAATTCCGGGGCATCTTAAAGTGATGAAGAAATTCATTCCTGGATATCATGATGCAAATGGTGAGCTACGTGGGCAATTTTTAAGAATTGGTCAGAGAAGTCTTGCAGGGGATGTGAATGGCGACAAAATGATTGATATCCTCGATATCCAAAGTGTCGTGGATGCATACGGTACGAAAGATACTTCCATCGTGCCGCAAGATCTCAATCAAGATGGTGTGGTAGACGAGACAGACATTCGCTTCGTTGAGAAAAATTTCTTAACGAAGGGACCGGATGCACCGGCCGATAAACAGCCAAAAGAAAAAATTGGCAAAAAAGGTCTGGAATACTTCCTGCGTCTTATCGGTCTTGAGCCGAAACAATAAACATAATCCCATCAGGGCTGTTAATAAAAGAAGAGGACTCAAAGTGAAATGTCCCCTTTCTAAAGGACAAAACAGGTTAGGCCACAACAGAAGATGATTTCTGTATTCTGGACTTACCCCTCTCAAGTAGAAAGCAATTAAAAAGTGATTATTAAGCAACCTTGGCCCTGTATTCTTGAGGGCTAAGGTTTTAATTTCTTCTGGAATCGTTTGTTATTGTAGAACCAAATATAGCGCTTTACCGCATGCTCCACTTGTTTCTGTTACGTAAACTGCTATCGATAAAACACACTGTGTTTTATCACGAAGGGATTGAACAATATATTGACTTTTTGTTCCGCCGGCGAGATGACATTTGAAGCCAAACCAGAAGACTTCGCTTTACTATTCTTTTTTACCTCCCATTGTGGGTAAGTGGGTAAGTCTGGTACTTTATTATTCCGCTTTAATACTAGTGATTGAAATAGTACTTTTGTTTTATACTGGTATAGAACCAATAACAGCAACATTTACATCCTATGTTTAATTTTCAGAAAAGTAGAAATATGAGATGATAAAAGACAGAATCGAGTTAACTAGTTTCATGGAATCTTCTTTAAAAGACTTGTTTGTAAAAAATATAAGTTAAGAGAGAAAAAACAATTACATAAGGACAAGGGGATGCGGTATGAAGGGGAAAAAAATCAATAAGATTCTTACAGGAACGCTAGCTGTTGGCATGTTATTATCTCAAGGTGCTCCATATAACGTATTGGCGAAAAGCCCGTTTGAGCTGAAATCGGTTGATCATGCGGAAGAAATTATAAAGAACCTGACTGCAGAACAAAGAAAGGCATTAGAGCAATTAGAAACAAATACAACCTTTACCATTTCACCGGATATTGATGCGAATAGCCCTGAATTAGTCAAAGTCATCGTCGAATTTGAACAGGCGCCGGCGAAAATTGAAGTGATGAAACAAGCAGCGAAAGGAAAAAAACTATCTTCTTCTGCTGCAAATGAAAAAGTGGAACAATCACACAAAGCTTTTAAAGCGCATGTGCAATCATTGAAATCACAGAAAAACGTGACTAATTACAAAGTGGAAGATGTAAACATCACAAGAGAGTATAAAAACGCCATTAACGGTGTAGCGATAACACTGCCTGGTTTGGCAGTTAAGGATTTGCTGCAATCTGGTGTAGTTAAACATGTCTTTAAAGATTACGAGGTAAAAGTGGATCCGCCGGTAGAAACGAAAGAAGCCATTGATCCTAAAATGGCAGATAGTATTCCACAAATTGGCGTGGACAAGCTTCATGCCGAGAATATTAAGGGTAAAGGCATTAAAGTCGGTGTGCTAGATACAGGGATTGACTACAATCATCCAGACTTAAAAGATGTTTATAAGGGCGGATATGATTTTGTAGATGATGATGCAGATCCGATGGAAACGACCTATCAGGATTGGATTAATGCTGGCAAGCCAACATATCCTGGTCGTGTGTATTACACGAGTCATGGAACACATGTCGCAGGGACGATTGCAGCCCAACAGAAAAACGGTGTGGATTATGCTGTGAAAGGGGTAGCACCGGAAGTAGATTTATATGCTTATCGAGTATTGGGAGTTTGGGGTGGAGGAGATACAGCGGGAATCCTTGCTGGAATCGATCAAGCGATTACAGATGGCATGGACGTCATYAAYWTGTCRCTYGGCGCCGCGACGAACRATCCTTTATACGCYACTTCTGTCGCRRTAAATAATGCCATGCTTTCAGGYGTRGTGRCCGTMGTYGCTGCRGGTAACKCCGGACCGAACGAAAAAACGCTTGGTTCTCCAGGAACAGCGGCTCTCGGTATTTCAGTAGGGGCRAGCGATGTTTCCATGACCATTCCTACATTTAGTGGAAGCGTTTWCACTAATGAAAATGATAATTTGCAACGACTCGGCGAAGACCTTTCTCATCAATTAGAAGATTCAAAGCTTATCAGCGAGGCCCTTTCTCCTCAACAAGAAGATTCGAAACGCTTCGGCAAAGATTTTTCTCCAAAATTGGAAGATAAGAAGGAGGGCTTGTCTCACCAGTTAGAAGATTTGCAACTTCTGGGCAAAGATTTTTCTGATCGATTAGAAGATTTACAAGGACAATCCTTACCAATTGTATTTGCGGGACTTGGTAAAGTAACTGATTTTGCCGGAAAAGATGTCAGCGGGAAAATTGCGTTGATTCAGCGCGGGGAAATTGCGTTTGATGAAAAAATCAAAAACGCCAAAAACGCTGGGGCTAAATCAGTGATTGTGTATAACAATGTCGACGGGCAAATACCTTCCTACTTGGGCGAGGTCGTCGGATTAATCCCGTCTTTCCGCCTGTCAAAAGCAAATGGTGAGAGGTTAAAGGAGCTAGAAGAAGGTACTTTCACATTTGAAACGTTAAGTAATACAAAAACAGAAGGCGATCATTTAGCAGATTTCAGTTCACGCGGGCCGGTAGAAGGAAATTATGATATCAAGCCGGATGTAGTTGCTCCAGGTGTGTCCATATTCTCCACGACACCAGAATTTATCAATGATCCACAGGACGGCATGAATTACGAGAATGCTTACGTACGTATGTCGGGGACATCGATGGCCTCGCCACACGTGGCAGGTGCAGCCGCATTGATTTTACAGGAGCATCCGGAATACACGCCTTTCGATGTGAAATCGGCACTCATGAATACTTCGGATGATTTACAAGGGGATAATTCTGTATACGAAGTGGGCGCAGGACGAATCGATGCCTATCAAGCGGTTCATACAGATATATCCATCAAAGTATGGGATAAGACAAAAAATATCGAAAATGGAAACGTCGTAGAAATTGATGAACAAACAGGCTCCATTGTATTCGGCAGATATTATAAAAAAGGTAATGAACCAATTGAAGCAAGCAAAAAGATGACGGTTCAAAACAACAGCCAGGAAGAAAAATCTTTTAAACTAGAAGTGGAGTATCACGGTGAGCGCAAAGGCATTCAAGATGCAGTGAGTAACGGTGTACAAGTGGCTGTACCTTCATCGATTACAGTGGGAGGCGGCCAAGTACAGGAGCTCCAGCCAAAAATAACGATTCCAGCCAGCGCTGCGTCAGGAAGATATGAAGGGTATATTCATGTGACCAATGCAAACAATCCAGCCGAATCCTATCAAATCCCATTCGCTGTGATGGTGACGGAAAAAGGGTTTGCTTATGTCAAAACGACTAGACCATCCGTAACAAATATGACGCCTTTCTGGGAACTTAATGACACATTCATTCATGTAATCATGAAGATGAATAGCCCAATGAAAACCATCGATGTACTTGTAAAAGACAGTGAAACAGGAAAAGCTGTTGGGTTCTTAGGAACAGTTGATGTGAGTAGATTACTTGTAGATGCGGAAACTTTTCTTGTGGGTGCGTTCGCCGGTTTGGTCTATCCATTTACAAATGATCCTTCCAAGCCGATCAGTGATTATACTGTAAAGCTTCCAGAAGGTGATTATATACTGGAAATGATTGCACACGATGGAGAAGGTGGATCATATGTTTTTGATAATCCGCTTATCGTAGACAATACAGCACCAGAAGTGAACATGGATATCAAACCGGGTGTAATCGAGATCAATGATTCTATGTTTACAGTAGAAGGTGGCAAAAAAGCAGTGTGGCTGCATGGAACAGCTAAGGATGCGACAGTGGATCTATTACAATCTAAAGGGTTGGACATCGATCAATCATCCAACATGATGGCTTACTACACAAACTCTGGATTCGTAAGCGGGTTCTTCCCGATTGAGTCAAGTGGAGATGTGAAAATCGGAATTGAAGCGAGTGATATTGCAACAAAACCTTTAAATTTGAATTTGAGAACGTCTGATCTTGCAACTGCAGTTGGTAACCAAAAATACTTCTTCCTGAAAGAAGGGACGGAATATACGACTTCCAGTTATGATAAGAAAGAGTTGCAAGTCGGCGATAACGTTACGATGACACTCAGTCTTAATAATGTAAAGCAGCTTGTATCCGGAAAATTTAATTTAGAGTTCAACAAAGAATTGTACAAGTTTGCGAATGTGAAGCTGAACAATGAAGTCAAACAATATGCAATGGAAAAAGGCTTACAGGTATCACTCCATGAGCCTGTTGTGACGGAAGGTACATTCAATAATAGTTTGAATATCGGTGCTTCCATTACTGGAAATGTATTCAGCGGACTGAACGGAGATATGCCATTCCTCAATGTAACGTTTAAAGTTGTGAATGATGAATATTACAATGTTTTACCTGGATTTCTGGTTCAGAAGGCGTCTTATCTGAAATCGGGACAAACAGCAGACACTGCCATTCCTTATTACGGCACTGAAACCCTTAAGATGATTTCTAAACATACGCAGATGAATGGATCCATCACGCCAGAAGCATTTATGAAATCTGGAGGACCAGGGCAAGGAGAATCTTTGAGAAAAGCGGATTATTCAAAAATAGGCGCACAAGTATATGCGCTCTCCAGAAGCGGTAAAAAGTATCCAGGAACAATTAGTAAGAATGGATCTTACGTTATCAATGATATCCCGGCTAGCGATCAAGAATATTCAGTTGTTTTCGAAATTCCGGGGCATCTYAAAGTGATGAAGAAGTTCATTCCTGGATATAATGTAAATGGTGAGCTACGTGGGCAATATTCAAGATTTGGCCAGAGAAGTATTGCTGGGGATGTGAATGGCGACAAAATGATTGATATCCTCGATATCCAGAGTGTCGTGGATGCATACGGTACGAAGGATTCATCCATCGTGCCGCAAGATCTCAATCAAGATGGTGTGGTAGACGAGACAGACATTCGCTTCGTTGAGAAAAATTTCTTAATGAAGGGACCGGATGCGTCTGCCGATAAACAGCCAAAAGAAAAGATTGGAAAGAAAGGTCTGGAATACTTCCTGCGTCTTGTCGGTCTTGAGCCGAAACAATAACATGGGATGTTGATAAAGGGGAGGAATGCGAAAGCATTTCTCCCCTTTTTACTATATGGAGCTAATCGTTTCAGTATTTTGATCAAATCCTAAATATGAGCCATTTCAAACTGAGATTAAAAAAATTTCACTTAATGAAAAAGATGATGGAATCATTGTATCTCCGATTGTACCCGTCCCGGCGATGCATCAACAGTTAGAAGGGACATTTTTGTTAAAATGTGACAGCCACCTTCCCGTTTTAGGTTCTATTAAAGCACGCGGCGGCATTTACGAAGTGTTGAAACACGCAGAAATGTTGGCTCTTAAACATGGTTTATTGAAGGTAATGGTGTTAAATATGATGGTACTAAAACAAAATATTTCTTATTTATAGCGTCGATAATTGGGCTTGTCTTTGTTTTTCTCTGGTTGAATATTGTTATTAATTATTTCCGTTAATTCACGAGAAAATTCGTCTCGGCCATTGTCTGTATGTCGCTTTTCAGTTTTAGGTGTTTGTGTTTTAGGCTTTTGATTGTTACTTGAAGACTTTTGATTATTTTTTTCCATGATTAGATCCCCTTTCAAAATGTCCGTCTTAACGTAGTATGGATTTGAATAGCTATCTTCAAACCTCCTTCAACTGAATTCAAATTAATGTTTATTTCAATATCTTAAATAAAAGTTGGAAATTGAGTATTTGTTAAAAAGTCCGTTAAGAGTACTCACCAATTGTTATACTAATAAGTAACAGCTCAATTATTAATTGAAGAGCTTGAAAAAAGGATGGGAATGACTTGAATCAACTAGCTCAAACAGGTGAGTTTATTTATACATACGCTTATACCCCAGACGAAGAATCACTGTGTCATTTAGAGATGCGTTCATTTCTTGGAATGGATACTCATTCAAAAATACTCAAAAGCTCAATAGACATTAATCCAAGCAGAAGCCCATTTATGAAAGAGCGGATTGAAGTCTTATTTGATGGCGATGAGCTTTCAGATATTTTGAAACAAGTGGAAGTAATTAAGATGAATAACACAACATTTAAAGTGATTTTTGTCAAAATTAATGATTTGGCAACTGCGAAAAAAGTGGAATACCAACAAAAACGTGAGATTGAGCGTGAGATTGGCATGATCATTGAAGGGGAAGCAGATGTTCATCATCCGGAAATCACATTTGGTCTAGTACCGTTCGATGGTCGATGGTATTTCGGGATATATGTGAAAAGTGAAGCAGTTTGGTTACGTCATTTGAAAAAGCCTCGTGAATATTCAACCGCACTTAGTACGCGTGTCGCTCGAGCAGTAGCAAATATTGCAGTCCCTATCCCTGAAGGTGTTAAAGCAATCGACCCTTGTTGCGGGATTGGCACGGTATTAGTTGAAGCCCTTTCAATGGGAATTGATATAGTAGGCCGTGATATTAATCCGCTCGTGGTGTTAGGTTCGCGTGAAAATATTGCCCATTTTGGATTGACTGGAGAAGTAGACCTTGGTCCAATAGCGGAAGTGACGAAGAACTATGATGCGACAATTATTGATATGCCTTACAATCTCTACACGCATGCTACCCCCGAAGAACAGCTTTCGATTATCAAGAACGCGCGACCCTTTTCGAAGAAATTAGTCGTGGTCACGATTGATAATATCGACCATATGATCAAAGAAGCAGGATTTAACATAATAGACAGATGTGTTGCAAAAAAAGGGATATTTTCGAGAGAAATTCTTGTGTGTAAGTAACTCATCTTGATATAGAAACTGGGAGTCTTTTCAGTTGATTAAATATGAAAAGGTGATGATATTAGGGAAAAGTAGAATGAAAATGAAGTGTAGACTTGAAAAACAATTGATATCCACTACTTTTCACCTTAAACCTATTACACAACAAGACATCATGAAAGTAGCTGCTACGATGTTAGAAGCTTATGAAGGTACGGTCGATCAACAAGAAGACACGTTGCAAGAAGCCATTCTTGAGGTGAACAAAATAATAAAAGACGGTTATGGGCCGTTTATAGCCGAAGCTTCTTATTGGATTGAAATGAATAACGAAGCGGCTGCTGTGATTTGCATCAATCTGTGGGACAAAAAACCGTTAATAACGGAAATTTACACAGGAAAAAAATTTCTTCATCAAGGAATGGCGAGTACGTTAATTACAAAGAGCATGAATACGCTAAAACTAATGGGGTATGATGAATTGATTCTAAATGTAACAGCTGAAAATTCGGATGCCCTACATTTATATAAAAAATTAGGTTTTGTGCAGGGGTAATTCTTTTAACAATTGAACTATCTAGGAAAGGAGGATTTACATGTTAATCGATTGGAATGAATTTAATATAATCGCCATAATCGTTGGTGGCTTATTGTACATGGTATATGGGGGGATTTACTACTCTGTGAGACTAGGAGGAGATAAACATCCAGAGAAGAAACAAAATGAAGTAGAAGGACCAATGAAATACGTTATTTCTGTGGTGGTTGCATTTATAAGCTCATTTATTATGGCTGTTTTTGTACAAGCGACTGGGTCTGAAGGAATTGTAGCAGGTATGCTCATTGGATTTATGGTAGGTTTCATTATTACTCTTGTGTACTTGAAAAATAGATTATTTGGTCTTATGACAAAGCAATCATTCATGATTGCAGTCGGTGATCATCTAGTTATCTTTACTTTGCTAGGTGCCTTGCACGGTTGGTTGATGTAAGCAGGATAATAGAGCATCTTCTCATACCGAGAAGATGCTTTTACCAATTTAATATATTCTCATCGATGGTTTTCGACCATTCTTTTATTTTTTCGACTATTTCGAATTCTTCCGTTCTACGTAAGGCTTGGGATTCAGAAAGAAATTGCTCTGTTTAGAAAGAAGGAATTCCTTTGATTTTTATGTATGTTTTACTGGTAGTGGCATTTATCGATATGTTTTCACAGCTACCCGTAATTGCGCCTTTTGCTACTAGTTTAGGTGCTACACCGATAATAGTAGGCTCGGTAATCGCGGTATATTCATTCTCCAATATGTTAGGAAATGTGTTGTCGGGAATTTGGGTAGATAAGTTTGGGTCAAAGCGTATTTTAGCTAGCAGTTTGATTCTAGCTGGTGGACTCGTTTTCTTTTATACATACGTTACTAATCCATCTCAACTATTAGCCATACGGTTTTTTCATGGATTTGCGGCTGGGTTTATCGTGCCCGCCGCATTTGCTGCGATTGGACGAAATGACGATACAGAATCTAATGGCAAAAAGATGTCTCATTCAGGAGCTGCCATCGGAATAGCGGCGATAATTGGTCCTGCAATGGGAGCAATCATTAGCAGTAGATTTGGTATTGAATGGTTATTTTACTTCATTTCTGTAGCCTTGATTTTAGTTGGATTCATTTCTCTCGTATTGATTAAATCTAAACCACCTGGGGTGAAGGAATCAAACATACAAAAAGAGTCGGGATTTGCTTTTATAAAAAAACCTGATATTCAATTTGCTTATATCGCTATTTTCTTGTTGCTTCTTATGCAAGGTTTACTTACTTATGCTATGCCTTTGAAAGTGGAAGAGCTTAATCTAGCGCAAGAAATGACAGGTATATTCTTAAGCGTATTTGGCATTGTGGCTATTCTCTTTTTCATACTGCCTTCTAATCGGATGTTTGATCGAATCAATAATCGTAAATTAATGTTTAGTGGATTGTTCATCGTTTCTTTATCTGTTTTCGGTTTGGGTCTTTCAACATCTTCAAGTGAATTATTTATATCCATGATTTTCTATGGGATTGGTTTTGCCTTATTATTTCCTTCCACGAGTGCAACGATTATGAAAGGTACAAACTCTCAAAATCGAGGGAAAGCATTCGGCATTTATTACGCTTGTTTTTCATTAGGTGTCATTTCGGGGTCGTTTATAGCTGGACTTCTTGGAACATCCGCCATGTTAATTTTTACAGTAGGGGCTGCCATTGTTTTTATTAGTGGCATACTAATGTTTTTGAATTGGAAACAGATACTAAGTAATAGTTCCTGAGGGATGAGGCAGGTCAATTTTCTGAACATCGTGTTATGCTTATGGGAGAAACCATGTTCATTGATACAGAAGGAGTGATTTAGTTGAATTGTCCAGTATGTGATAATGTTCGAATGAGAGAAGTCGAAAAAGAAAATGTGATGATTGATGTTTGTCCAGATTGTAAAGGTGTTTGGCTTGATCGTGGAGAACTAGAAAAAATTACACAAGGTTTAAAAGAAGATCAAAAATCTTTTAGTCAGTCATACGAAAATGATAATCGTCCATATAGAGACGATCGAGATAAAAGAAATGATTATGATAGAGGATACGATTCTAAGTATTCAAAAGAAGGATATCCACCAAAACACAAGCGAAAAAAATCAATGACCGACATTCTCGGTGATTTATTAGGATAAAATTTATAAATGAAATTCAAAAAGACTTGTCGCGAGACAAGTCTTTTTATTATGTCGATAACATAGGTTTTTAAGTGGAATTCAAACAATTTCAGCTGAATGATAGGATTTTTTCCGGGTTTTCCTTATTAAAACTTATAATAACCACGAAGCAAATAAGAAATCCATTTGCAATGAGGATGATTTCGGATATTTTCTAATAACCCTTTCACGATGGCTTGACTCAGCGTTGGTTCAATTAAATGTTGCTTTAGCAGGATTAACGATTCTTTTTCAATAGATTCTTCAATTTCCTCAATTTTCTGTTCCATGATGTCGAGGATTTGTTCCTTTGTCACTTCTTCATTCAACGGTTCATTGCCTATTTGGATCATCTCTTGTGAAATGAACGGGATGGTCGTATGTCTCGCAAGTAAATTTGTTTTTTCCACGAGCGATCGGGAAAGTAAATTCAAATCCACCGGTGACTTCTGAAGTAAAAATAATTGTGAATAAATGCTGATAAATCCTTTAATGCAATACACCAAATCATATTTGGTATGTTCGACCTCTTCCCCATATACACGTTCAATCAGTGACAAAATGGTCTTCTCGAACAATTTGTCATAGGCCCGCATTTTAATGATGAAGTCCTTATTGAATGAATGGGTTTGCTCTTTCATTAGAACCTTGGTGAAATCTGAGTGTTTTTGAAAGGAATGGAACGTCGAGTAATAAAACTCATAGAACAGTTTTTCATCGTCTTCCGTGTTTGTGACTACATAGTCAGCATCCGCTGTGAACTGTATCATGAAATGGTCAATCAATGCTAAAATCAATTCGTCCTTGGACTTAAAAGATAAGTAAAAAGCCCCTTTTGAAATGCTGCAATAATCTGTTATCTGTTGTATGGAAGTCGCTTCAAAACCCTGTTTTGCAAAGAGTTCCAGTGATTTTTCCATAATTAGCTGTTTTTTATTCATTATATTTTTATCGCTCCTAGTTCCTATTGTTGACAATTGACCGATTGGTCATTATTATAAATAAATAAGATAGTAAAGTCAATTAGGGGTAGGTGTAAGAGTGAAAGGTTTAGTTAATTTTGTTCTTCATAATAAACTGGCAGTATGGTTACTAACCATTATCATCACTGTAACAGGTATTTATTCGGGTACACGTATGAACATGGAGACAATTCCAGATATTTCGATTCCTTACTTAATGGTAATGGACGTATATCCTGGCGCAACTCCCGAGAAAGTAATGGAAGACGTGTCCATGCCTTTGGAAAAAGCGGTGGAAAACCTTGAAGGTGTGAAAGCCGTCTTTTCGAATTCATATTCAAATATGGCAAATCTTCAAGTGGAATACGAGTACGGTGTAGATATGGACGAGGCGAATCGTGAATTGAAATCTGCGCTGGAAGCAGTGACTTTGCCTGGAGGGGCACAAAAGCCGACAGTTACGGCAATTAGCATGAACATGATGCCAGTTGCTGCGTTGAGTATAGCCAGTACGACAGAGGATATTGTTGAATTAACGTCAACAGTAGAAGAAATCATACTTCCGAAAATCGAGAAGATTAATGGTGTAGCTTCTGCAACCATTGCAGGTCAGCATATTAATGAAGTACAACTTACTTACAATAAAGCTAAAATGGCTGAACTTGGCTTGACTGATGACTCTGTTAAGCAGGTGATTGAGGCAAGTGACCTGGCAGTTTCCTTAGGTCTTTACGAGTTTGAAGAAGGTGAAGAAGCCGTAGCGGTAGACGGCAAATTCATGACAGCCGATGAATTGAAGGAAATGCTTATTCCTTTAACACCATCGGAAAAAAATACATCACCATTTGTGAAATTGAGCGAAATCGCGACGATTGAAGAAGTCGGGAAAGTTCAATCAGTTTCACGTACAAACGGCGAAGAAGCCATTTCAATACAAATTGTAAAAGGGCAACAAGCTAATACGGTTGATGTCGTAAACGCTGTGAAAGAGTTAATGGAAGAAGAAGAGAAAAGTATCGATGGTCTTGTTATAGATGTATCACTTGACCAAGGTGCACCAATTGAAGCCTCGGTTACAACGATGATTGAAAAAGCGTTATTCGGTGGTTTGATTGCCGTATTGATCATCCTTTTATTCCTGCGTGATTTCAAATCAACCATCATTTCAATCGTATCGATTCCAGTCTCGATTTTCATGGCATTAATGGTGTTGAACTGGATGAATATTACGCTCAATATCATGACACTCGGTGCGATAACGGTCGCCATCGGTCGTGTTATTGATGACTCCATTGTGGTCGTTGAAAATATTTATCGACGTTTACATCTAAAAGATGAGAAATTGACGGGTCGTGCCCTTGTTCGTGAAGCAACAATTGAAATGTTCAAACCAATCCTTTCATCGACATTGGTAACAGTTGCGGTATTCGCACCACTTATCTTCGTTGGTGGAATGGTCGGCGAGTTGTTCATGCCGTTCGCATTAACAATGACGTTTGCGCTTGTGGCATCATTGATTGTTGCGATTACAATTGTTCCTGCATTATCGCACTTCTTGTTCAAGAAGAAATTATATAGTGAAAAGAATGCAAGCAGTCATAAAGAGTCTGGGAAACTATCCCACTGGTATAAAGGCGTCCTTGGATGGACACTTAACCACAAAATCATCACTTCCATCCTTGCCATTGCTCTATTAGGGGGGAGCTTGGCGTTGACGCCATTGATCGGCTTCAGCTTCATGGGTAGTGAAGAAGAAAAAGTGATGTACTTGACCTACACGCCTGAAGCTGGTGAGCTGATGGATGATACCTTGGCAAACATTGAAGTCGTGGAAGAAGAAATGCTGAAACATGCAGATATTGATATCGTTCAGTTATCACTGACCGAAAGCGGCGATCAAATGTCCGCGATGATGGGTGGCGGTGGAGGCGGTGCATTAATGTACCTAATCTTCGACCCTGAAATGGATGACTTCCCTGGAGCACGCGAAAAAATTGAGGAATATGTGTTTAACATCGGTCAGACGGGCGAATGGAAGAGCCAAAGCTTCACGTCCACGTCGATGGCTACAAATGAAGTGAGTTACACATTCAACAGTGAAGATTTAGATAAACTGAATGAAGCTGTTGTTATGGTGGAAGAAGTCATGAAAGAAAATGACGGACTGGAAGAAGTTTCCTCAAGCTCGGAGGATGCATATGTTGAACATACGTTTAAAGTAGAACAAGATGAATTATTGCAGTATGGATTGACAACGGGCCAAATCGTCATGATGTTAAGCCCGACGACGACACAGGAAGTATTGACAACGGTTGAAAAAGACGGGGACTCATTAGATGTAATCGTTCAGCAGGAAAAAGCTGCACAACCGAAATCAATCGATGATATCCTGGCTACCGAAGTACCGACAGCACTTGGTACAACAGTGCCACTTTCAGAACTAGTAACAGTTGAAAAAGGGACAACGATGAACACCCTCGCACGTAGTAAAGGTGAATACTACGCAACCGTTTCAGGAACAATTCTTGGCGAAGATATTTCAAAAGCGACATCTGAAGTCGATAAAGCAATTGATAAATTGGATTTACCTAAAGGAGTTACAATCGATGTTGCTGGTGCAGCAGCTGATATGACTGAAACGTTCACGCAACTTGGTTTGGCAATGCTTGCGGCAATCGCAATCGTGTATTTCATCCTTGTTGTAACGTTCCGTGAAGGTGTAGCACCATTCGCAATCCTGTTCTCGTTGCCATTTGCGGTAATCGGTTCATTCGTCGGTCTATGGATCGCTGGTGAAACAATTTCTGTATCGGTCATGATGGGGTTATTAATGTTAATTGGTATCGTTGTAACGAACGCCATCGTACTTGTAGACCGTATTATTCATATGGAACGTGATGGTATGACTATGCGTGAAGCGATTCTAGAAGCAGGAGCTACACGTTTACGTCCAATCCTAATGACAGCATTGGCAACTATCGGTGCGTTAATTCCATTAGCAATTGGATCAGGCGGTGGTGGTTTAATCTCGAAAGGTCTTGGTATTACAGTAATCGGTGGTTTAACAAGTTCAACGTTATTAACATTAATTGTTGTTCCAATCGTTTATGAAGTATTATCTAAGCTATTCAAGAAAAATCGTAAAGAAGTAGAAGAAAACTAATGAGATTAGCCCTACAAGTTGATACCTCATCTTGTAGGGCTTTTTGTATAAGGCTCTGTTAAATGATGTTGTTGATAGTAAGCGATTCTGCTGAAAACCTCTGCTCCTGTTTCTGTTTCCTGCATCACTGCGCTAGCTTCGAAACATAAAAGTACGTTGCATCACTGCGTTAGCTTCGTCGCAAAGATAAGGGCCAAACTACTTTTGCTCTTATCTTTCCTGCGGAAAAACGGGCTGTCAAGACTCCGCAGCGAGGCACGAGCGAGGAGGCATGGCAGTTCGTCCGCGAAAAGGGAGCAGATTCTCTCTTTTTTTTATAAAACAACAGTAAAAGTTAACAGGGCCTAGTATAAAAATAGGTTAAAGGCAGATTAATATCAAAAGGTGCAGAAGGAGAACGACTATCCTTCTACACCTTTTTTATATGAATAATAGAAAATCTATTAAGGCTCGTTTGGCATTTGGATAGGTTCAAAAGACAAATCTTCTTTTTCAAGATTCTTCATTTGAAGCAATTTGTTTTGGATAATCTCCGGTGAAATTGAAAACAGGCCTAAGTTATTGTCTGTTTTAATGATGGTCCCTTTGTCTGTTGAAAGATATCGAAGGTTTTCCCTCCAAATGTAGTCAGAAGAGCAAGGTGTATTTGAGGATTCGGTCCGAATGTTGTAAGCATTGTCACAATACCGGACGATGCTTTGCTTTTTCCTTTTTATACTGTTTAACCAAATCGTTGATTTTAACAGCATTCCCCAGAGACCAGAGAAACTCATGTTATTCATCGGACTGCTTGTAAACTGAATTATTTCGGCTACCTTGCCATCCGTGGATTGAATGGAAGTCTTGACGGAAGAGGCATAGTGAACATCCCCTGAGACGATTACACAGATACTAGGATTCCACTTAAAAATCCATTCGAGGAATTCACTAAACCCTTTTCCATTATACTTCCAGGCTTCAAAATCTATTGCTTGATGAACTGGAAACCCAATCGCTCTTAACGGATACACATAAGAGTGTAAAAAAGATTCAATGAGACCCACCCCATATAAGGGGGCAGGCGAGGCAATGATTAAAGGTTCACCGCTACGCCAACCTGTGTTTAATAAAGATTGGGAGACTAGTTGCCAGCCTTTATGACTAATAAGTTGAGGACTTCGTAGGTTTTCTTGAATGAGCATTCCGAGTTTGACTGGTTGAGGAAAATTATCAAACGTCCGTTGTGTTCTCGTATCCAAAAAAACAGTCTTCGGTTCAGTAGGCGCGACAAAATACCAATTTGTATAGTTCCATAAGCAATCTACCCAGCTTTGATAGGTAGTAGATTCAAAAGTGAGTTTAGTAAAATGCATGTTCATTTTATTAATAAACTGTTGATCAAAAGAGTCAGGGGCATTCCCCCAACCCTGAAATGCCCAATAAGCTCCCAGTCCATTTGCAACCACATGCTTACCAAGTGGAGAATTTGAGACATTCTCTTTCCAGTCACTTGAAAGGTTCCAATCATCCGTCACATCGTGATCATCGAAAATCATATAAGTAGGAATGTTTGCGAGAAGTCGTCTAATACGATGAAGTGAAGAGAGGGTTTGTCTGAGGTCATCTGATTGTTCCTCAAAACGCTTCTGAAGTAAAGAATGTTCCGTTTGATGTTCTTTTTCAAATTGAGTTGATTGTGGAAATGCGTAATATATTCTTTTATTTCCATCTTCATCTTCAAATGTAGGTAGTCCCCCTTGCTCTTGAATGGTTTCCCATAGTTCTGGTCCCCATGAGAGCAAATACATGGCTGCATACTCACCAAATTTCATCAAATGGTTCTGTGAATGATTAGAAGTGAAGTGGCAGAATTGCTCCATGATAAATTGCCTTCCATTAATCTGGTGGAGCGATTTGTGAAAAGGTGTTTCGCCTAATCGTTTGTCTAACTTTGTGAGTTCTTCATCCCGTCCCATTATTCGATTGGCTATGGAGGTTATGACGGGGAAAAGGGGGTCGGCTACATCATCCGCATAGATTTGATCTCCTAAAAGAAATAAGGAGTTAGGCCGCTTCGTAAGATCTCGATATGTCGACTGAAGTTCCATATCTCCTGCAGCTAAAGCATCATCTCTTTTGCCATGTAGCTTTCGACAGGAACCGTATAAAATATGGGATTCTAATTGGTGATGTATAAAAAATGAAGGAAATGGTAAATCTCCATAAACAATCGAATGAGTATTATTTGGATTGAGTAATCCAAAACTACTTAAATCTAACATCTCTAATCCTTGATTAAATAGTAAATTGTAGCCTAGAAGAGAATCAGTAGGAAACTTTTCGCTTTCTGGTAACATGCTAACCAAATAAATATAAAGGCTTTTTCCAAGTTGAACTGACCTTGTTTTACAACGAATACTTACGGGAGTCAGTTCTTCGTCCAACATATAGAGTTCCGCTCCCATTTGAAAAGGTCGGCTTGTTGCAATCCAAACGTTAATATTGTGAGTGTCTACTCTTCTTAATATCGGCCCAGCTAAGATAAATGGTAATTCCATTAAAAACACCACCATGTTTTATGAATTACCAATAACCTATTCATTTCCAATATGATGGGTGAGTAAAGTGCGAAAGAMTATTTACTAAAAAAAAAAAAAAAAWTTTTAAATCAGATTATTAACAACTTAACAAAAAAACGTTTTGAATAACTTTTCCTTTTTAATTCATACTAATTCAGATGCACAATTCTGATGAAGAGGAGGAAAATATTATATGACGCAAAACCCACAAGGTCAAATGCACGAAAATATGCATACAGGTCCTGTACCACCACAAATGAACCATGGTGGCCATGAATTATTCGACGTTCATGAAGTGTTATCAGCTTCTGTTGGGGGATTAAACCAGTACACTTTATTACGTCCACATGTCAAAGATCAAGAATTACTTACTATGTTGGATCGCCAGTTCCGATTTATGCAGGAAGAATATAACATTACAGTAGAATGTTTTAGTACAGGTTTAGACCCTTCAAAAGCAACACAAAAATATATGATGAAACAAGATAATGATTTCGTTTTTGGATTAAAACCTTCACAACCGAAAAAGCCAATTCAGTCAGCTGCTGAATTAACAGATGAAATCATTTCAGGGTTTATGCTTGGTGTGCATAAGTCTGGAGCATCTCTTAAAGCTATGTCTGCACTCGAAACAACGAATCCAGTTGTACGACGTGTGCTAGCAGATTCAGTTCCAAACTGTATTGAAATGGCATATGAAGTTTCTATTTATCAAAACAAACATCATTATTATCAAGTGCCACAGCTCGCACAGCAAGATACAATGGCCATTGTGAATTCTTATGCACCATCTAACATCCAACATAATACGGCAAGCCATTAAAAAAGGGACCAGGTCTTCGGATCTGGTTGTTTTTATGTTGAAAAGGCTTCACAATACATATTTCTATAGTAGGCCCGAACTTGTTGTTAAAGATAGAAAAAAGAAAGACTTCAATTATTTAAAGTGAAAGTAGACTAATATCAATGTGCATGATTCTTATAGTGCATAAACTACTAATAATAGGTCACGTAATGTCGTTTCATAATGCATCAAAATTTATGTTTACATGTTGAAAACATAGGAGTAGTATTGTGTGCAGTTTCATATTTCTAAATCGCTTAATCCATATGGAACGGGGGAACCATTTTATCGTGGCTTTTACAGCCGCGTGGGGTGAATCCTACGAATGTAGGTAGGGCTACTCTTTTAGCCCAAACCCGACAGCTAACCCCGTAAGCGTTATGAGAGAGGAATTGGAGCTAGTGAGAATGAAATAATGTCCACTAGGCTATTTCCCTATGCCTTGTGGGCTTTTTTGTCTTTAATCACAGTATTAAGGGTTGTCTTTTCAGAATTAGGAAAGATAACTCAATAAAGAAAGAAGTGGAAAAATGTTATCGGCAGTGAAAAGGTTTTTAATTGGTCGTCCATTAAAGTCATCTGAATTAGGAGAACAAAAGCTAAATAAAACAAAAGCTTTAGCTATTCTTTCTTCAGATGCATTATCTTCGGTTGCATATGGACCGGAGCAAATTTTACTGGTTTTAATTACGTTGGGTACAATCGCTTTTTGGTACTCAATTCCGATTGCAGTTGGTGTCCTTATACTGTTATTAGCACTTATTTTGTCTTATAGACAAATTATATTTGCCTATCCACGTGGTGGTGGTGCTTATATTGTTGCGAAGGAAAACCTTGGAGAAAATGCAGGATTGATTGCAGGAGGTTCATTATTAGTAGATTACATTCTGACCGTTGCAGTTAGTGTCTCGGCTGGTACTGATGCCATCACTTCTGCGGTGCCGACCCTACACGATCATAATGTGGCCATTGCAAGTGTTCTGGTTATATTGATTACTATTTTAAATTTAAGAGGAATAACTGAGTCTGCTTCCATTTTAGCTTATCCAGTCTATTTATTCGTACTGGCGTTATTTATCTTAATTGGCGTTGGGTTTTTCAATATTTTAACTGGAAATGTTTCACCTGATTTGCATACACCACTTGGTACTCCAGTGGCTGGTATCAGCTTGTTTTTATTACTTAGAGCTTTCGCTTCAGGTAGTTCTGCATTAACGGGAGTTGAAGCTATTTCTAATTCAATCCCTAACTTTAAATATCCTGCTGCTAATAATGCCGCTAAAACCTTAACGATTATGGGTTCTTTGCTTGCTGTGTTATTTGTGGGCGTAGTTGGGTTGGCTTACTTCTATGGAATTACACCTAAAGTAGAAGAAACAGTTATTTCCCAAATTGGATCGGAAATTTTCGGACGAAACTATATGTATTATTTCATACAAGGAACGACGGCTTTGATTCTTGTTCTCGCAGCGAATACAGGATATTCGGCATTTCCACTGCTAGCATTTAGCCTTTCAAATGATAAATACATCCCAAGTATGTTTAAGATGAGAGGAGATCGGTTGGGATACTCTAATGGAATCATTACACTTGGTTTCACATCTATCCTTCTCATTATCATCTTTAAAGGGCAAACGGAACACCTTATCCCACTTTACGCAGTTGGTGTATTTATCCCATTCACGTTATCTCAGACAGGTATGCTCGTAAAATGGATGAGAGAAAAGCCGAAAGGTTGGATGACTAAACTCATTATTAACTTTATTGGGGCATTCATTAGTTTTTCGGTTATGATGATTTTCTTTATTACAAAATTTGGGCAAGTATGGGCCGTTCTCGTCTTTTTGCCATTACTCGTTTTTATTTTCCATAAAATAAAAAATCATTATGTGGCTGTTGGTGAACAATTAAGTATATCTACTAGTGAACCTTGTATACCAATCGAAGGAAACGTGATTATTGTACCTGTCGCAGGTATTACGCATGTAGTAGAGAACTCTTTGAACTACGCTAAATCGCTAAATCCACAACAAATCATTGCCGTATATGTAGCTTTTGAGCGAAAAGATGAACATACTTTCGAAGAAAAGTGGAATAAATGGCAACCTGATATTCGACTGGTAACTTTACATTCACAATATAGAAGTATCACTCACCCTTTATCGAAATTTATTAGTAAGGTAGAAAATAAAGCGAATGAATCTAACTATCGTGTAACCGTCTTAATCCCTCAATTTATTCCTAAAAAAGGTTGGCAAAACATCCTTCATAACCAGTCCAGTTTATTAATTAGAGCGATCTTGCTTTACCGAAGAGATGTGGTTGTTACCACAGTACCTTATCGCTTTAAGAAGTAACATGAACGAATAAAAATAAAAACGCATTCATCACGTTCAATCATCGTGAAGAATGCGTTTTTATATGCAGTCAAGTAAAAGATGATTATCGCCATCGATCGACCACTTGTCCACGATTTCCATAAACAGGGTCTGTAGTAGGAATTTTAACTTGTTTGATGTCTGCAAGTGCTTGAGGTCTTTCAATTGGATGCCCAGTTTGAATATTGTAGTCTTTGCCATCAGGATAGGCTCCTACAATTTCGAAATCTGGACTACTTGTTAATTTTTTATGGCCAGTTCCAGCAGGCAATACAAGCACATCACCTGTATTAACCTCAATCGTTTCTCCTTTTGTACCGCCAAGTATTAATTTAGCTGAGCCTGCTCGAACCCCTAGGACTTCATGCGTAATGCTATGGTAATGGTGATAATCTAGTACACCATTCACCCAACTATTTCGCCAATTATTCAATTTGAAAGTTGCTTCAATTTCATGTGGATGTTTTTTGAAGACACCAGGATATAAAATAGCTGGCAAATCCGGATTGTTTGGAATGGTGCCATCGTCTTCGAACATAAATAGTTTGTAAGTAAAACTCATCACACTTTTCCTCCTTTATGGTCTTAACAGTAAAACTACCCGTTCTAGCAAATAAGTAATCTTCTCGTTTGAATGGATCTAAAGAAGGAAAGAGTACTTTTATACAACTAATCATACATACCAAGTTATTGGTATAGAAGACGCTAGTAAGGGTCAATAGGAGGAAATAAGATGAAAGATTGCACGGTTATAGGGGGAGGTCCTGCAGGATTAAATGCAACCTTGATATTAGGAAGGGCGAGAAGAAATGTCATCTTGGTGGATAGCAATGAAGCTCGTAATAAAGTGACATTTACATCTCACGGATTCGTGACACGAGATGGAATTACACCATCAGAATTTCGAGATTTTGCCC
>NZ_JBFUKT010000038.1:0-23311 GCF_056400705.1 Paenisporosarcina sp. P5_A11 | reverse complement strand
CTTTAGACGTATCTAAATTGTTCAATAATGAAGCATCTTCATATTTCACAGCACGAACAACGATTGCCGCGATTTCTTCACGTGTAATTTTAGCATCTGGATCGAATGTTCCATTTCTTTTACCACTGATAATACCAGCACGAGCTGCTGCTTCAATTGCTGCATAAGCCCAAGCTTTGTTTGATGATACATCAGAGAACTTACCTTCATACGCTTTTGTTTCTAACTCAAGAGCACGTGCTATTAATACAGCAAACTCTGCACGAGTTAATTTATCTTCTGGTGCAAACAATTCTTTTGTTTTACCGAAGATAATTTTTTTCGTAGCTAACGCTTCAATTTGCACTTTAGCCCAGTGACTTGAAATATCATTGAATGTCACTGGTGGTATTACAACCACATTGCTTACATTTAAATCTACAACTGTTGATTGACCTTGGTATGAAATTGTAATTTTAGTTGAGCCTGCAGCTTTAGAAGTCACTAACCCTTTTTCTACAGAAGCAATTGAGTCATTAAGAACTGAATAACTTGCTAACTCTGTTACATCTGTTACAACATCCTCTTTACCAGTGTCTTTAATTGTTTGTTTAACTGTGAGTTGTTCTTTGTTATTTACCGTTAAGTTAAGTGTAGGTGTGTTCACTGATAAAGATACTACTGGTGCAGCTACAACTGTAACGTTCACTTCAGCAGTGTTGTCACCATAAGTGACCGTTACTTTTGAAGTACCTACAGCTTTAGCTGTAATTTCGCCTTTATTAACTGATAGCACTGCTTCATTTTCAACTACATACGTAGCGTCTGCAGTTACATCAGTCAAGACGTCATCCTTACCAGTTTCTTTGATCAATTGTTGAACTGTGATTTGTTCTTTGCCATCTACATGTAAGTTTACTAATGGTTTATTCACTGACAATGAAACTACAGCTGGTTCTTGTTCATTAACAATAACAAACTGTTTTGTACCAGAGTTACCAGCAGCATCATCGACCGTTACTGATAATGTATTGTTTCCACGTAATGTGGATGGAAGTTCTAAGTTAAATGAACCGTCTTGTTCCAAAGTAATTGCTCCACTTTGAAGTACAACGTCATTTGGACCTTTTAATTCGAAACTAGCATCTAATTTTGTGTTTAACTCATAATCTAAATCATATTTTTTCAACTCATTGTTGTAGTCAATATATTTATCAGTGATTTGTCCTGCAAAATTAAAACTTGGTTTATCTGTTACTAAAACTGTTTCAGATGTAATGACTGGATCTGTTGTTTTTACAACAACTGGTCCAACATAGCCACCAACTTTTGGAGGGTTAGCTGAAACCGTCTCACCTGAAAAGTCAATTGTGTAAAGACCATCTGGAATTGTAGCTAACTTAGTTCCTGGAGTCCAAGATTTATATTGTCCTTTTACAGGTAAAACGTAAGAACCTGCTTTAAGTGAGCTGGCTCCATGTAAGTACCCAATATAGCCATCTCCATACGCCCCGCCCTTAGGATTCATAATGTCCCAAAGTTCAATTGTATTAAATTTCAAATCGCCTGTTACTTTAAAAGAAAGTTCGGCTTCATCTTGTTTGCCATCTCCATCAAATGATAGATCCGTTTTGGTAATTGTGTAGTCGCTAATTTCTGTTGCTGCTGCGCCACCGAAGTCAGCTGCGAATGGTAACGAAATTGAAGTTTCTCCATCTGTATTTTCAATATGGATGTAACCAAGGATTTCATCGCCTGCTTTTGGAGCTGCATTTTTCGATGCCGTTAATGTAACGTTTAACATTTGTTCGCCATCCAATGTAAATGTTGGTGAATCAATCGTCAATTTTGCATCGCCGAACGTTTTTGTTACATCAACGGATACATTATAATTTCCACCGTTGCCTTTAATATCTTTTACTTTAATTTTTTTCGTTACTGAAAGATTTTCTTTTAGGGACTGTGGACCAAAGGTAACTGTTCCTTTAAGGTTTTCAACTTTTTGTCCACTTTCGTTAAGAACGGCTTGGTCAATCGAATAAGCCAAAACATTTGGACGTGCTGCCGCGTATGCATTTACTCGTCCTGCACCTTGAGAAAAGACATCGTATTTTGTCTTATCTAAAATTGTTGCTGTATTGGAAAGTGCTACTTTTACATCGAACGCATTCCAAGTTGGGTTTGCTTGTTTAATAAGTGCTGCAATACCAGCAATGTGTGGTGTTGCCATAGATGTCCCTGTGTAACGATCATAAGCTTGATTGTAAACAGCTTCAGGGAAATCTGCTTGGTACATAGCAATTGAAGACATGATATTCGTACCAGGTGCTGTAACATCTGGTTTGATATCAAAGTTCGGAGTGGATGGTCCACGTGAACTTGAAGAATTTACTTCATCGCCTAGTGTTTTAGTTGATGCAAAGTCACCAAATGTAACTTTTCCTGCACCATTTGTTAATTTTGCACGGATTGCATCTCCATCCGTTTGAGATAAATCATACGCTGGAAGGAAAGCAAAAGAATCTCCAAGGAATGTCCCTGATTTATTTGGTGCCATCGTTCCGCCAGCAAAGTTATGGATCAGAACTGCTACTGCACCATTTTCTTTTGCAAATCCAATTTTGTCTACAAAGGCAATTCCCCCACGTGATACAAGAACAACTTTTCCTTCAACATCAAGTCCTTCGTAATCAGCTGCAGTTCCGTTTCCAGGAACAGCTACTAAGTCGAACTCACCTCCAAGTTGTGTTGTTACGTCTTTGCCAAATGTAGTTGCCATTAAATCTTGTTGTTTAGATAGTGCATATTCGCCTACTGCGATATTTACTTTTGACGTGTGTTTTGTTTCTGGGTTTGTTGTATTACCAACTGCTATTCCAAGACGTGCAGTTGAAGGTGTCCCCATCGTTCCACGATTTGGACCCGAGTTACCTGTTGCTATAACTGAAATAGTTCCTGCCATCATTGCATTGTTAATTGCAAATGAACCACCGTCAGTTTCAGAGTTAGCTCCGCCACCTAGTGATAAATTAATGACGTCCATTTCTTCAATTACTGCTGTATCAATTGCTTTAATAATTCCTGATGTTGCTCCACTGCCGTACGCTCCAAGAACACGGTATGCATAAAGGTCTACTTCTGGCGCAATCCCTTTAATACCAAAATTATTGTTCCCAGCAGCTGCAATTGTCCCAGCTACATGCGTTCCATGAGAAGTGTGAAATTCATTACCATTTGCATTGACCAATGGTTTATTAGCTGGGCGTTCAAGTGGTGATGTTTCAGATGCATCGTCATCTGCACGTGCTCGTGTATAGTCAGGACCAACTACCTGAGGTACAAAGTTTTTACCGCTTACAAACACACCTTCGAATTCTGGGTGATTTTTATCAATACCAGTATCAAGGACTGCTACCTTGATGCCTTGTCCTTTAAAGCCTTCGTTCCAAAGCTTTTCAATTCCAAGGAATCCAATACTCGTATTCATTTTCGCTTCGACTGTATCATCTTTGACTAGTTCAGACGAAGTCGTCGTTTTAGGTGATGTTTCTGAACCTTCAAACGCAGAAACAATTGCGTCTGGTTCTACTAATGTAACGCCTTTAATTTCAAGTAGCTTTTTAAGATCATCCGCTTTTACATTTGCAGAGAATCCGTTTAATACAGTATCAAACGTAAAGCCTTGTTTGAATGAAATATGTTTCGTGTTCATTTGTTTTTTGACGAATGTATGTTGTGTCTTCACATTCGCTTTCACTTGAGCAGCTTGTGAGCTAGAGAATTTTTTTCCTGCTAATTCTTTCATTCCCTTTTCAAGAGCTACCGGCTTTTCAGATAGATGAACAATTACTGCTACTTGCTCATTTCCTGACAAGCCTTGCAAATCTTTGTGTAGTTTTGCGCCGCCTTCCAACAGATTAAGTTGGTCAGCAATGGCTGCCTTTAGTTGCAGAGTACTTTCGCTTTGGCCGCTTGGCTTAAATGGTTTCGCTTGCTGCGTGTTTGCAGATGCCGAGAACGGCGAGAGCAACGATAGAACCATTACGAAAGCAAGAATGCTACTAAAGAACTTCATAAACTTTCTTTTTTTCATTTCTCTTTCCCCCTTTTAATTCAAGTTCCAATATTTAGAAAATTATTACTAAATAGTGGGACTATAAAAATTTACCATACTAATAGAGTCTTGAACACGAAAATAAGTCTTTTATAACATTACATTTGCATTACAAAATTGTCATATTATGTCGAAAGTCAACATTCGACATAATATGACAATACGGTTTGGATGTATAAAGGTTTCCTGGTCGCTTCGGACGATCATTTGATGCACCTTGGTCTAGTGAATAAGGGCTGAGCTTGTGACTTCGTCACTTTGCCCAGCCCTCTTTTTTCAGATCATCCTGCGGCGGAAATGCGTCCTCCGCTCCCTTGCAACCTGGACGCGAGAAGGAATCTAGTAAAATCAAAACATGCTCTGATGCAGATAGGTTTCCAGGTCGCTTCACCCTTGATGGATTCGTTATGTAAGAACACGCCAAAATAAAGTAGTGCGGTAGTAGCCGAAATAGCATCTTCGGCTACTTGGTTAGTTAAAGTTAGTGTCGATTCTGGAGTAAACCAAAATCAAGGAATAATTTCGCCGAAGGTTGTAGGGGAGCTATGAAAGCACACGAGTTGCAAGATTACTAGTACAGGTTAAGGTGCAGCTTTGTGCCTTCCAAAGCTCTCGGGAAACCTGAGTGATTTTCGGGGTCCACTCCCGCTTACACATTTATCCCAGTGAATAGAAAAAGTGCCAGGCATCTTCACTTTTGCTGGACGTTTATGTCCCGTTGATAAGTGAAGTGCCTGACACCTTTATTTTTTTTGTCCATAGGTTTTAAATTTTTTAGCCATAAGTTTCATTTCTTCTTTATCAAGGATAATCGGTTCCCCGACTGTTTTCGTTTTCACATAGACTTCACAGCAAAATTCAATTTCCTCTGCAATTGCGAATGCTGTCGAAAGGTTGTTGGCTCCTGCTAGTAATCCGTGATTTGCTAATAATACGGCTTGGCGATCTTGCATAGAGTCAAAAGCATTCGTTGCAAGTTCTGGTGTTCCGAAACTTGCATACTCGGCACAGCGAACATTTTCTCCTGCATATGCCACTAGGTAGGAGACTGCTGGCAATTCCCATCTAAGTGATGCGAGCACGGTAGCGTTTAGCGAATGTGTGTGGACAATGGCGTTGATGTCTGTGCGTTTTTCATAGAAAATCGCATGCATGGGGAATTCACTTGATGGCTTATTATCACCCGCAATAACATTCCCTTGGAGATCGCAAACGACTACATCTTCAGCTGTCATAATGTCGTAAGAAATACCGCTTGGGCTGATAATCATATGACCAGATCCTCGATCAAAGATGGAGATGTTGCCTCCTGTCCCCTTTGTCAGCCCTCTTGTGATGAGCATCTTACAAAAATCGACAATTTCTTTGCGTTCTTTCATATACATAGGGGTGTCCTCCTTGTTTGGTGGCAGTCGGCAAGCCGAATGCCACTGTTCTGTTCGAGAACTTTGTTTTACATGAATAGTTTCTCTAGGTTTTCCTTATAAGGTGCTTTTACGATTCCTTTTTCGGTAATGATCGCTGTGATGTGCTCAGCGGGTGTGACATCAAAGGCCGGATTGTAGACGTGTACATCTGCAGGAGCTGTGAGTTTGCCAAAGCCTTCGATGACTTCAGATTTATGTCTTTCTTCTATTGGAATTTCCGCTCCGGTTGGTGTATTCAAATCGATTGTTGGCGTTGGTGCTGCTACGTAAAAAGGAATGCCATAATGTTTAGCTAGAATGGACACGCTCAGAGTACCGATTTTATTGGCTGTATCTCCGTTTGCTGCAACGCGGTCACAACCGACTATAACTGCTTGGACTTTTCCTTGTGACATGACCATCGCTGCCATGCTATCAGTAATAACTGTCACGTCGATGCCCGCTCTGCTTAGTTCTAGAGCTGTCAAAGTAGATCCTTGTAGACGCGGCCGTGTTTCATCCGCGTAAACTTTGAAATTCCAGCCTTTTTCTTTGGCTAAATACATGGGTGCGGTTGCTGTCCCATACTTCGATGTCGCGAGAGCACCAGCGTTACAATGCGTTAAGATTCCGATGCCGTCAGAGAGCAATGTTAATAAATTCTCTCCGATAGTGCGGTTGATCTCTTCGTCTTCTTTATGGATGGCTTTAGCTTCCGCTAACAGCGCGTCCTGATAAGTAGTGTTCGTTGCTGTAACTGCTGTCATGCGGTCGAGTGCCCAAAATAAGTTAACAGCAGTCGGTCTAGACGTTGCTAAATACGCTGCAGTTTTTTGCACTACTTCGACCAAAACGGTTTGGTCTAGATCTGCTTTGTAATCACGGACACCTAAGTAAATTCCGTATGCTGCTGCTACGCCAATAGCCGGTGCACCGCGGACCTTCATGGTCACGATAGCATCCCAGACGCCTTCCGCTGTTGTGAATTCTTCATAAATGATTTCATTTGGTAATTTGGTTTGATCTAGTAGGACAAGTGCATTGTTTTTCCATTCGATTGGATTGAGTGCTTCGGTCATTGGTTTTCCTCCTGTTGTGCGTTTTTGAGCGCTGCTATAAATTGACCACCTGTTTGGAATTCTGATGGGTTAAGAATCAGTTGTACTGCGACGCGCAGGCAAAGACGTTCGGCTTTTAGACGATTTTCGATTGGTTCAATGCTGGTAATGTCTTTTACTTTTGCGAGTCCGACTATGCGACGTGCGAGTTCGAGCCCCGCCATACCTGCTGTGTCTTTGAATATATTTTGGATGTAGTGTTTTTGGAAGTCAGCGTTTTTAGCAACGACTTCAGTAGTGTGCTCTTCCCATGCAGTACTGAATTTCTTTTCGAATAAGTCCATGATATCGAACAAAGTTTTCTCGACCCATTCGGTGAATTCTTTTTGTTGGAAAGCTCGTCCTCTTGCCCATGCAAAAATCAAGTTCGCCATGATATTTCCGATGTCATAGCCCATAGGTCCGAAGAATGCAAATTCAGGATCGATGACTTTAGTATCGTTTTGGTCAATAAAGATAGAGCCTGTATGTAGGTCGCCATGAACAAGCGATTGTGTGTTGTTCATAAAATGAAACTTTAATTTTGCGACTTCTAGATGAAGCTCTTCGTTTGAGTATAGAAGTGTTTGAACAAATTGTTCGTTACCAGGTGTTACTTCATTGCGGTTAAAGTTGTTATGGAAAGGCTCTGTGAATACGAGATCTTCCGAGATTTCGCAAAGCTCTGGGTTTATGAATGTACGTACTAATTCTTTCTTTTCTTTATGGTTTAGGACGACGTCGGATGTGCACAGTAAAGTATTCACCAGGAAGTCGGTAATATGTTCAGCGAAACGTGGAAACGTTTCAAAGTTTATTAATGCTGTTCGCATAATGGTTAACTTCGATAAGTCTTCCATGATACAGCAGCTCATGATTTCATCAAGTAAATATATTTCAGGAACGAGTCCTGGTGCTAATTTGTGTTGTAATTTTAATGCTTCGGTTTCGATTTTGTTACGACTTGTTGATAGAACGAACTCGTCCGAAATCCGCGCAGTAGTTCCTGCTTGTTTGACGATGATTKATTCGTTTGATTCTGTGTTGGCGACTCGGTAGACATAGTTTAAGTTGCCGTCGCCAATTTCTGTACAGGTAATATGTTGTGCCTCTTTATAGGAATCTATTTTTGATTTCACATAGTAGATTACGTCGTCAGAATTCATGAGAAAGTATTGTTCAAAAGTTTGCATGGCGTGGTGCTCCTTTGAAAATAGGTTTTTTTCTATCATATCAGAATGAAAAGTCTGAGGGTAGTTCTGTAGAGTGGGAGGACGTTGCTTCCTCTGCACCATAAAGATTTTCAGATGCTTCAGGCGCTTCTTGCAGAATATACCGAGATTTAAACCTGATAATGTTCACTAGCGCAAAAAGGTTTTGTGGTAATGGTGCAACATGGTGCTTTCCAAAGCTCCCCGGAAACCTGAGTGATAAAGTCATTTTACTTGTAAAAGGTTCTCTTTGTACAAATACAAAAAGGCTTCTAGTAACGGAAGCCTTTTTGCATCTGTTAATACTTTGACTTACTTAATAGAATCAAATTTTTCTAGCATTCGATAGAGGACTACTGCTGTTTCTGCTCGGGTTGTTGGTTGCTTGGGATCAAACTTCCCATTTGATCGACCATACATCAAACCAAGTTCACTGGCATTCATGATTGACTGTTTGGCATAGTCATTTATTTTTGATTCGTCTTTGTATTTCTTGTTATTCGGCAAGCCGTTCAGTATATCGGGATTTGATAGTGCTACTGCACGCATCATCATTGCGGCCATTTGTTCTCGTGTAATGTTAGCATCTGCATCAAAAGAGCCGCCATTTTTACCGAATACGATGCCCGCTCGATGGGCCGCTTCTATTTGTTGTGCAGCCCATTTTTTAGTGGCTGGAACGTCTTTGAATGTTCCTTTGTATTCTTCTACTGGCAGTTGAAGCGCTCTGACCAGAAGGACAGCAAATTCTGCTCGAGTCAATCGTTGTTCGGGTGCAAATGTATCGATTGTTTTACCTGCCGATATAAAACGAGAAGCTAGAGAGTCGATTTCATTTTTTGCCCAGTGATTCGTTGTATCTTTAAATACAGCATTTGCTGTCATTACTGTGAACTGGGAAAGGTGTTTCGTCGGAACGGACCAGTAGCCATTTTCCAACTTCCCTCCAGCGTAAGACCAGGCTTTAGTATTTTGGTCATAATAAATGGCTGTTGTTTTGTTAGAATTGACCGTCCCATTTACTTTGAGTTTTAGGTTGATTGATTCGACCGTTGTGTTGATTTCATTGGTACCTGCGAATAATGAAATATCCACTATATCACTGTATCGTTTCCCAGCTGGAAGTCCCTCTTGTTCACCTTGGACGTTCACTTCAAGTGAAATGAAGTCTTGATTTTGTTTTTGCAATTCCTTCAAAACAGTGACTGGCACTGTTATTTCATGACCGTTCTTAAATACAAAACGCATTGCTTTATCTGCAGTAATCGTTAGATTTAGTAGGTCTTTTTGAATTACCCATTTGACATGTTGTTTCGATGTTTGATCAAGCGTCCAATAGTCATTAGTTTTGATTAGTTGATCTTCTGTAACGTTCACTATTTGGTCGTCTGTAACAGGTGGAGTAGGCGTTGGAGATGGGTTTTGCCCGCCATTGTCGTTTCCTTGGTCGCCTGTTGTAAAAGTAGAAACTTCCGATCGCATTTCACCACCAAATGAGTCTTTCACTTGAACATACCAGCTATGTTTTTTTGAGCGTTCAAGATCTTTCCACTTCGTTTCTGCAATGGAACCCTCCTCTATATTTTTCACTTCGCCAATCAGTTCATTGGTGAATATTTCGACTTTAAACATGTCTGTAGCTACCACTTTTTCTTTCGGTGTCAGATTTGTTTCAATCGTAAATTCGTCTTTCCCTGGATAGTCTACTGGGTTGTAGTAATTATATTGATCTAAATATGGTGAGTATGTTTGCATATGGATTTTGTTATCTACTGGATTGACTTTCATCAGGCGTAGGAATCCTTGTCCGCCTTCAGGTCCTCCTTGGTAGTCAGCAAGCATTTGGTACACTTTACGATCGGCTATTCCGTCTGCGTCATCATCGATTTCATCAACAAGTGTTTCCGCATCGTGGTAATGGCCTGACAGAACGGCGATGACGTTGGCATTTGGTGTAACGACATCTTTAAATACTTGGTCGCCAATTGGACTGCGATTTCCAGAAACTAATAAGTATTCATGGAAAGACAGAATCGCTTTTCTTTCTGGGTGTTCTGCTAGAATTTTATTCATCCATGCTATATCTTCATCATTTACGCCCCAGCCCATATACAACATGATAAAGTCATTTCCATTTGAGCTAATTAAATCGTAATGTCCACGGTTGTTTTTATACGATTCCCCGTAGTAGTCTTTATCGTTAAAACGTTGCTCTCCAAAATATTTACCGTATTCATTATAATCCCCTGTTTTGTGCCCCACGTCATGATTTCCAGCTAACACACCGTAAGGAATGGATGCATTGTCAAGTGTACCCATGAAAGTATCAGCCCGCTCCCACTGAATCTGATCATCAGCTTGATCAACTAAATCCCCAGTATGGAAAACGTATTTCAAATTCAAGTTTTCTTTCGACTCSGCCATCCAGTTCGTCATTTTGTCGAAAATTTGAGGATAACTTTCAGAATAATATTGTGTATCTGACATCCAGATAAATGAGTAGTCAAATTCAGTCGTCGACGCAATTTCATCTTGTACCATCACTTGCACTTTTCCGTCTTTAACAAACTCTTTTCCAATGACGGATCCATGTAAGGTAAAGTTCGTATCGTCTTTGGCTATTTTCCATTCTTGCAGTTCCCATAACGAATTTGTATGATTCCATACATACATGGAAACTTTTCGCCCGATGAGTGACTTCCCTTCCCAGCTCAGTACAATTTCATCATCTTGATCAATCTCTTCTCCAACGGCTACATCAAATCGGTGATAAGGGAATTTCTCCAGAGAAGTGGTTTCAACGTATTCACCATCTGCTTTTGCCATTTTGTTTTTAGCAGTAACCACTGATTCACCAGCAGGGATAAGCTCTTTTGGTGGTTCCCGGTCTGCACTGTTTTCAAATATGGTCATTGCCTCTCCGTCTGCTTCAAACTTATGTCCTTCATAGAAGGACACATCTAAGCTGTCTTTTGTCGGATCGCTTACTTTTACTCGTAATTTCGCATTTTTTGGATTTACATTCCTTGTTCCATCTATCGGTGAGATAACTTCTGGTGTGTAAGGTTTTTCTTCTACTATAGTAAAGTTAATGTTTTTTTGAACTTCATTTAAGGCAACATCTCTCGCTGTAAATGAAACCGTATGGTCACCTGGAGTCAGTTTTGCAGAAGACGTTTCAAAAGGCAATGTGATTTCTTCGCCATCGAGCATAGCAGTTAAACTTTCTACAGAAGAATACTTGTCCTCTACTTCTGCTTGAATCGTAAAGTCACCTTTGTATTCTTTTCCTTCTTCAATCGAAGGGGTAATGATTGGAGCACTGTTATCAACAACGACCGCCGCTTGTATATCATCTACATTTTTTGCTTCAATTGTATGAGACCCTTCATTGACAGTTGTTGTATTCCAAGTGAAGGCTTTTGCTGTAAATTTATCATCTGGTAGTTGGAAACTAAAATCGAATACAGGCTTTGCACTCGCTCCGTCTCCGACAGATAGTTCTTTTTCAATATCTTTGAAAAGCGGATCGTAAAGTGTGGTGCCATCCTCTAATACGAGTCGTACATTTTTCACATAGAAGTCATCTCTATTTTCTTCAGAATTTGTGTCGAACGGTGATACTTTTGTTCCTGCACGTATAGAAATTTTTGTATCAAGTCCTTGTGAAAATTGATTTGGATCAATCGGTATGGTTAAAGTCGTATATGTGTTAATCGTATCGTCGAATATGTGTAGTGTTTCATCCCCGATTGTAACTCCATTTTTAAAGTATAAATTAACATTCTTTACATCAAAAGCGAAGTAGGCTTGTGCTGGAATCGCAGGCTTTGTATCGCTAGTCACGTCCTGTTGATCGATATATAGTTGGCTATCTTTACCGTACGATTTTAGTAGAACCGTTTTACTTAAAACTGATCCATCTTCTACATTTAAACCAACTTTATCTACATCATCTTTTAATATTTTGATGTTTTTAGTTTCCGATGTCACTTCATTAATTCCATCAGATGTTTGAACGTAATAACTTAAGTTTGTCTTGCCAAGTAAGTCAGGAGAAAAGATGGTATGTGAATATACAGTAGAATCATAGACTTTTGTTAAATCGACCATTCGGAACTCTTCAGTATCATTCGTTTTATAAAAAAGACGTACCGTTTTAACGATTTTTTCATCCGTCACGTCAAATGAGAGGTCTAGGTTTTGACGACCTGAAATGGCTGCATTCTCTGTTAAATCAAGAAGCGCAGGTCCTGTAGTATCCGGCATAGTTGCGACTTTGACTTTTGGAGTCTGTATGGTTGCTATGCTCCCTGGTGTCGCATTTTCTTTTGCACTGCTATATTTTTTCATGACTGTTGATCTTCCATCTGTGGGGAATGTGTAAAGAATACCTTTGTCCGCAATCGTGTCATCTACTTGCGCTTGGTCGTAATAGTAAGCAGATGAAATATCGACACCTGTATTGGTTGCTATCGCTAATCCTCGATGGCTTGCATTTGCCATACCACCGGATTGAATTTGAACGATATCAACATTTTCGCGTAAATCTACATTGTACATTTGGTTGAAATCAGCTACTGTTTTTTCTTGATTGCTCGCATTTTTGATCCAGTAAACGATGGTTTTGCCACTTGGCAAGATGATGTCATCTTTGTCAGCTTTCCAAATTAAATCTGCCTCAGGACCTTCCGCAGGATACCGATAGCGAATCTTATAATCCTTCAAATTTATATCATCTGCTGAATTGTTATACACTTCAATAAATTCATAGCCGTCTAATGGACCGACATTCGTCGAGTCTGGAACAAGTTCTGTTACAAGAAGAGCAGGTACGTTTTGTGGATCATAATCCAGCGCTTCAATCATCACTTCGTAGACTTCAGTCGTCGCAGTATTTTGTCCATCAAAGGCTTCAATTCGATACGTTATTTTATTCGTCACTAATTCTGCTTGGTCAATTTGAATTTCATACGTATTTTCTTCAGTAGAAGCTACCATATTTTTTTGAAGCCAACTACCATTTTCCGAGAGTTTATAAAAAAGTGTCACTTTTTCGAGTTTCGTTTCATCAGTGACTTGTGATTTAATATGTAGGTTTTCACCTGCAGCGACTTTTTCAATGGGTGAATGTGTTATTAATGGTGCTTGCGTATCTTCAACAGTTGGATCAGCAGGTACTTGTCCCGTTATTAATGCTCCAGGTGTAGGTGTTTCTGACGATGTCAGGATCTCCATCGTTTTTCCGTCTTCACCAGCTTTATATTGAATCCCTTTATTGACACCAACATCTTCTTTTATATAAGTAGCTGACGAGAAGATATTGTTTGAAGTATCTGCAAGAGATAAAGTTCGTTCTGCAGTGTTGGCCATCCCGTCTGCCTCAACATATGTAACCTGATTTTCTGTTATCGTTGTGTTAAATTCTTTATTAAAATCTGCAAGTGTCAGATTCGTATTTTCTTTATTTTTCACCCACACGATTAGTGTTTCACCAGGAGCAATTGTTTTATCTTCGTTAAATGCCCAGTCTACTTTTTTGCCATCTGGATATCCGTATATTAACTTATAGTTTTTTAATTGAATCGGTAGTGTGCTGTTGTTATAAAGCTCGATAAACTCAAAAGCATCCGTTGATGAATTGACTACATTACTACTGTTTGGTAAAAGTTCAGTAATCAGAATAGGAGAATTCGTTGCAGCCAATACATGTGCAGACTTGTTAGTAATGTAGTCAGTTGGTGAAGTGAATAGGGTTGATAATGCTAAACTACTGGTTAAAACTATTGAAGCAACAACTTTCTTTTTCATTTTATAAACTTCCTCCTTTGTTAATTTATTCCTTCCTTAGTTTACGAATGAAATGTAAGTACACTATTAAATAATTGTGAAATTCATGTAAATATTCTTAAGCTCGTGGAATCACAGTCAAACAAAAAAAGCTTCTTTCCTTGAGGGAAAGAAGCTTTTTTATCTGTTTATTAAAATACAAAGAATTTAAGATAGTTTCTCCAACCAATTGCTTTTATAGATTTCCAAGATGGCGAATCGCTTGGCATTGGAAGGAAAATCGCTGGTGCGTAGCGATAGTCGTTTAGTTGAGGTTCATAAACCGCGACTAATCCAGCTGATACACCTTTACTAATGACAGAGCGTTCTTTCCAATCAAACGCAATGTTTACAGGTACTTTCACTGCGTAGCCATCTTTATTGATTACATGTGCGACAGCTGATTCGTCCAAACGCTCATAAAGCCAAGGCGTTTTTATTGATGCTGCTTGTTTCGCTTCGTTTACGATAATCATGGCGTTTGTATTGTTACCAAACGGTAAGTTTTCGATTGGTTCATTTGGTTGTATGCAAATTGCATAATAAGCGAGTGGGTTCAGCTGTTCCTTTGAATCTAACGCTTTATATGTTGTTAGATATTCAGAATCTCTTGCCGGAACTTGAGATATTTCTGTGACCGTTCCTCCGATTGATCGATCCATTCCTTCTGCTTGCAAACGAACTTGATCGTTTACTTTTACATCTTGCCATTCTTCATTAATTGCATAGGTGAGGATGATTTTATCCGTACTGTATATTTCAATTGCAAGTCGGTCATTTTTGTCTCGTATTTTTGAAACAATCCCTTCAGTTGGGCTAATGACAGCAGCTAATCCTTCTTGGGCAAGCTGTGCTTCGACTACGAGCAATTGTTGGTTAACATCCGATATTTTTTGTTCGGTTTGTGCGATGGCTTGAGCAAACGCACCATCTTGAGATACCTCAACGTTAATTCCATCAAAGTTTATATCCACATTAAAGGTTTTTTCTTCTGTATCTTCAGTCACGTTATCCGTGGCTTTACCAGTTGAACTGCTCGAGTCAGATTTAGCTGCAGTGGCACGGTCAGTTTTTAATGTACTTATCGTTGTTTTGAGTTCAGTCAGTTGGCGTTCAAGTGCTTCGCTTTCAGATTCCCAGATGTTGCGTTGTTCATCCGCAGTTGACGTGTTAAGTGTGGCAAGTTCTTGGCCAGCAGTAACAACATCCCCTTCTTTCACTAACCAGTCTTTAATCGTGTCTTCATTTTTAACATAGATGGTATTCATACTAAGCGGTGCGACGAGTGATTCTTTTGGTAATAGTTCTTCAAAATTCCCTTTAGCTATTCGCTCATATTCGTGTACATATACGGCTTTTGAAATTACACTTTTATCGCTAAATAATAGGATGGCGTTGGCTCCAAGGAATGAGGAGATAGTAACGGCAATGCCAATTGTTAACCATTTATTCATTGAGGGGTACCCCCTTCTACCACGCGGATGAACCATTCTTCAAGTGGCAGTATGCTTACAGTTGCTGTTATAAGTGCCATAACAATATGAAGAGCAATGATAGTCACCAAAATAATACGTGGGTTCATATCGGTAAATGAACGGATAAAACGAACTTGCAACGCAATATTTAACGCTGTAAAAATTGATAATTGATTAAAGAAAAATACTAGGAAAGGATGATCAAAAACTGTTGCCGCAAGTGGTCCGAATGAAAATAGGGACACGGGTGTAGTCATACCCAACATCATAAAGATGAGGAATACTAACGCTTTTTCGAGTAGGAGAATTCCCACTACAAACAGTTGTAGAACGGCTAGTTTAAATAACTCGATTCCTGTAATTTTATTTAATAGGAATGCTATGCCGAAAAAGTGGAATGATAGGTAGAGGACTGCCCAAATAATGATTCCAGCGAGTGATACGAGTCGTGCAATAGCAAATGAATCTTTGCCTCCTAATGCATAAACGGATGTGATGTGCTGTGTGTTCATACCCCACAGTTCTTGTAATATAAACAATAATAATCCAAAAAAGCCGACCATCCATGCACGTTTTTTAAAGTCTCGCATAGTTGAAGAGCTCAGATTGTCTATTAACTCTTGCTGGTTTGCAAGATATCGCCAAAACCGAAAATCAAAAATCATAATTTCGAAATCCTTCCTTTACTATCTTAAGCTATTATTCTTTCTATACTTTACCAAATATCGACATCATTTGAAACTTCTAAAGACCATTGTTTAGAAAAATTATCTGTTTTTTTGAGAGAATTTATTAATTATGGGGAATTATTAAGTATTTTCTTAATCTCTTTTCACTTTAAGCGGATTATCAATGGAATGGTTTCGACAGAATTCGTGTCTATCGGAACATTCTGATGCAGAATAGTATCCTTTCTACTTGCACTTTTCCTCTATGGGACAATGCCAAAAGGTTGTAGCGGAGCGACGAAAACATCAAAGGATGGCAGCCGGCATTTGCCACTACCACTTTTCTGTTATTACTCTCTCGCTGGCTCTATAGACGTGATTACCCAACGCAAAAAAGTGTAAGCCCCCATCTCTACTTACACTTTTTGCGTTATTTTTCATTGCAAGATTTAGGCCCCCACCTAAATAGGTAAAATGGATATACTTCTTGGAGTTTTCACTGCGAGCGCGTTGTGTAGGAATGAGTCGAGCTAGCTGCAGCACTATGTATGACATCCATCTCCCTCTATTCTCCCTCCCCTAACAAAGGAGCAATAGCTCTTTTATAGTTTAAATCTCTTATTTCCAGAATGAAATATTTCTCCTTAAATTTGCATTTTGCATACTATTTTCATTCCTAAAATTGAATTTTTGCGTAAAAAAGTGCCTCAAAATCCTATTTTGATTTGTCTCACATAAATGAATAAAAATTTCCCTACRAACCTACACTTTATATAACCTATCGAAGGAAACTTCTYACATATAATAACTTCATCATGTTTCCTGTAATACGTATTTGAATAGCATAAAAATCATGCTCAACTAAATAAAGAATTTCATTACTTCGAGCAGAGAATAAATTGGAAGGGATGTGTTAGTTTTGAAATTTGGCAAACTATTTAATTTAAGTGTTGCCGATTTATTGTTCGGTATCATTGGATCAAGTGTATTTATCATTATTTTATATATGTTCACTTCATTTTAGGAGGGTGTTGTATGGATAAATATGAATAATGGCCCTTCCTCGATTGATTTATGTCGGAGAAGGGTTTTTGCATGGGGGCATTTAATGTGACGATGTATTTGTTTTTACTTCAAATCAAATATATCGTAATTCAGACGTGATGGCCTTTTTTTCAGACGTGAAGTCATATTAGTCAGACGTGGATCCTGTTTTTTCAGACGTGAAGCCTCAATAGTCAGACTTGAAGATGTTTTCCTACGTGGACCTCCATTTTTCCTACGTGAAGCCTCAAAATTACAACGTGAAGCCCAAAAATTCCTACGTGGTATGCAAAATATTACCTCTCGATGTGCCCCTCCCCGAAAAATCTCTACACAAAAACACCTTCCTCATATTAATTAAGGTAGGTGTTTTCATTGTTTATAAAATTCCATGATTATCCTCCAACGGTTAGTGTAATAAACGATTAAAGAGATTTTCATCGCGCGTTTGAAGAGCGTAGTCAATCATTCGACTATGATTTACTTCTTCTAGTAACGAGATGAATTCGTCTGCTTCTGCTTTTACATCGCTACGAGGTTCTCTGTCTTCTGGTTCGCCGTGTTGTAAAATTGTTTGCAAATGCGTATGAATATCTGACACTAACAATAATTGATAGAGTGGCAAACGAATGAAGCGATTCCCTTTTTGAAAAACGAAAACTTCAGATAAATTTTCCACTTGGTATGTGGTCATGTTGACGATAATTTCTTTGCCTTCCACAGGAATAAAGTGAAAGAGCTCGTCATCTTTTTTTATAGAAAAGTATTGATAAGCAAATACCAGTTTCATCTTTTGGCCTTCTAGTTTTGAGTAGAATGGTTTCATTAGTTGTACATGTAACATTGTGATCCCCCCTTGATTTAATCGAAATATTCTGATTACTACTATTGTATCACATTCCCGTCCATTTCGTGCAGGATAAAAACCAAAAAAATACCGCCTAGAGCCCGACGGTATGATGGTTTTCTCATGGTTTTCTGTATGTAAAATAAGCCATTGATTTATCGCGATATTGAATAAAGAATCCAAGGAGTATGTATTGTATGGTGCRTGACATCTCGTTTCCGTCTTGTACGTTACATGTAAATGAACATTTATTATTTAGAAAATCAATTTGAATATCATCAAGTTGGTAATAATCAAATGTCATCCTTTTAATTCTTGCTATTCCTTTATCATCCGACGTAATAATTGCTGATTTCTTTTTGCCATTCGGTGTAACATAAAGTAGAAATTCTTGTCCACACGACTTCAGCATATTGCTTTGATTCAATCCAGGTAAGATAATTTCATATGATGGCAAACATATCAACCTTTCCCTTTTAAATTTAAATTTGATACTAATTCCAAAATGTGTAATATATTAATCTGATATTACTTAATACTCTGTTAATCTCAAAAATAATATATCAAATATGAAATGGCGTTTTAAAAATAGAATATATTCTAACGCAAAGGGATGAGTCGTCTAAACTACCTGCATCTAAGGTGGTGTTGATTTTGCAATTAAATGAACTAATTACGGAGTATAGGAAGCTGTCTCAAATTACTCAAAAAGAAGCAACAAAACTTCTTAATATTTCAGCCAGCACATTACCGCGATATGAAACGAATCCCGAGAGCATCTAGCTACCTGTTTTTCGAGCTATATGCAAACTCTACCAAATACCAAGAGATATTAGTAACGAAGTCATATATCACTCTTCACACAATCTCTCGTAGAAAATTATTACGTGTAAAAGAACCTATTGATGACTACGGCGAAGAAATAATCAGTCCAGTCTATCGTGCGTATAAATCAGATCCTGCTTTATATCAACTTTTCCAAGATTTATATAACAAAACCTTCGCCAGAAAAAGAGCGTTTTAAAGAATTTTTGAAAGCTTTTTTGCATTTATAATCTTAATTCTTTCCTATCACTTACGGTTTTCCACGAAAAGCCGTATAATGAAAGGAAAGTTTTTTTTTGGAGATGTTGCTATTGAGCCATTCATTATTTAATATTGCTGTGCGTTACCAATCACATATCCAACAATGGATGGAGACGCTTTCTGAGGACCTACACCCTTCTCATTTAGATGATGAAGAGCTTGTACGTCGTGCTTCCTTTGCCGTGCGTAACGGGGCAGTCCGCGCTCTCTCCTATGATCCATACGAACATACACTAGAAGCACGTGTTCATGATGTCAGTTCTGCCGTTGTGACGATTCATTTAGTTGATGAACAAATCACGTGTTCTTGTCCAGAAAAGCGTTTATGCCGTCATTGCTTAGCGGTTATTTTTAGTTTATATATGCAAAAGTTTTCTCTCTCTGAGTGGCTCCAGGAATGGCGTTTAAAAAAGACGGAACAACTTTCTATTCTTGCAAATGAACGTACACCTGAAGGCTGGAATGCGATTGTTCAATCGACGTTTAATGCAGTTTCAGGTGATTGGTCTTGGAAAGAACGTTATTATATCGATAGTTCTATAAATCAAATGAAACAAAAGTTAAAGAAGTTCATGCCTTTTGAACGTGAATGGCAGCCTCTTTACGATGTCTATACGCGCACTATGTTGTTACGCCTGTTGTTTGAAGTGAGCGAAGAACTAAATGAAAACTTATTCCGTGCTACCATTCAAACGGATATTGAAGATATGCAACATCAACTAATCACGCTTTCGAATAAACCTCGTTTATTTGCTGCTGATCCTTTTTATGATGCACTTGTTCTGCATGTTCGTCATATCGTCTATGATCTCAAAACAATGGATGATCTTCGCTTCAATTTGCTTCATGCATTTTGGGTAATCATGCTGACTGAAAAAGGTCGTCGTGAGAAAGAATATGAATACTTACTTGAAATCAAGAATTTCGACAACGACATATTCCGTGCATTCTTTTGTGTGCTTCTCAAGAAACCAGATGAATTACGAGAGATTGCCGATAAAATTCATCCAAGCCAAATGCCAGAATGGATGCACCTGGCGAAACTTGCGAAAGAACAAGACGATTTAACGTCACTTACAATTATTTTGCATGCCATGCGCCCACATATTTTCGATTATGTTAATAGCCATTTATCTGCATGGAACCGTTCCTTGTTCGTGTCAAAATTATATGCGTTGTATAAAAATATCGATATGCCTGATGAAGAACGTGAGCAACTGTTTTGGCAGTTCGGATCATTTGGTGTTCGTGCCTACTCGGATTTCTTAATTGATCAACAACGTTATCAAGATTGGGTTGCCCTTCATCACCGCTTTGAGTCAACACTCGACTATGCGGAGTCATGTGGGATGAAAACCATCTTACAAGAGGCTCCTGAGGCCGTGTTACCGTTCTATCACGTATTGGCGCTAAGTGAGGTAAGAGAACGTAATCGCCATAACTACAAGCAAGCTGTACGGATTTGGAAGAAAATGAAATCAGCCGCGAAGAAAAGTGGCAAAACCGATTATTGGAATTTGTACGTCAGCGAGATTCAAACGAAATATCGCCGCTTACGAGCTCTCCAAGAAGAGATACAGAAAGGAAACTTGCCTTTATGACTTCTCATGTATCGCCTTTTATGAAGAATCTAATCCTTTCATTCGACCAAATGGATGATGGATTCACGACCGTTCATGCCTATAACGATGAAGGCATGCGGTTATTTACCGAACAATGGATTTCATTTATATCTTTTCAGCACGAACCATCTTTTTATGGGCTGCATCACGATGAAGAAACAAACTTTTCATCCTTAGAATTAATTGAGCTGTTTTCCCCCACTACTAAACATCCTTATGTTCACGTCAGTGGATTTGCTCCAGAAGATGAGTCGATGATAAAAACCATTCAACAAGCATCAAGTTATTGGAATTCACCAACTCTGTGGGACGATCTTACATTTGAAGATGATTCGCTCGTTTATTCTTCACTGGATGCACCTCCTGCAGCGAAACTGATGCTTACTTCTGCTATACAACAAAAACTCTACAGCGTAGGTTTAACACTAAATGATATTCCAACTCTCCTTCCCTTTTTCAAGCAAGGTGGATGGCCATTGCAATCACAATCTGGTCAAGGAGAAGTTAACGTGGCACTGCGTCTCAGCGAGCCTGAATCTTTATCAGACGAATGGATTCTTGAAACAGTGATACGTGGCAAAAAAAGTTCAGTGCACTGGACGCCCGCTTTTCGTAAGAAACAATCTCCAATCGAAGAGGCACTGCCTGATAAATGGAAAGTTCATGCGTCTTATGTGTACGAAACTCAATCCAATATGCTCGATTTGATGAATATTGAAGCCGAAGCCGATCGCTTTTTATCGCTGTCACTAAGTGATTTAGACGTCCGTCACTTTTTGCGGGATGATGCAGCGCGTTTGCAAGCTCTCGGCTTTGAAGTCATCCTACCAGCTTGGTTAAAAGCCGTGAAGGAATCCAAACTGCGTGTGAAATCTAATGCGAAAACTACTACATTTAAAACGACAGCTGGTTTRAATGAAATTTTAACGTTTGATTGGAATTTTTCATTAAATGGGCAAGCTATTTCGGAAGATCAATTCAAACAAATGGTTGAAGAAAATCGCGAATACATCCGTGCCGGAAACGAGTGGTTCCGCATTGATTCCAATTGGATGCATGAAATCCGTCAATTAATGGAGCAGACGGAAAATGAAAACTGGACGGTCAAAGAATTGCTATTTAGAGAGTTGCCTGATGCTCTTCTTAATGAAGATGAATCTGGCGAAGAAGATGATGATCCGTTGTTCCAATTTGAATTGAACCAATCGCTGAAAAGGTATTTAGAACAACTTCAAGATAAAAAAGAATTGCCTACGACAATAGTGTCGCCTCACTTGTTAACCGATTTACGTCCTTACCAACAACAAGGACTAGACTGGCTTGTGTTTATGCGTGAACAAGGATTTGGCGTATGTTTAGCCGATGATATGGGTCTTGGAAAAACGGTGCAATTGATTGCTTATTTATTACATGTGCATCGTACGAATCAGACCGATAAGCCATCGTTTATCATTTGTCCCACATCTGTTTTAGGAAACTGGCAAAAAGAGCTAGCACGTTTCGCTCCTGATTTAAATGTCCATGTGCATTATGGACAAACGCGTTCCAAAGATGAGTCGCTTGCTGTCGAATTAGGAGATTTAAAACCTGATGTGGTTTTAACTACGTTTGGTACGGCTTCACAAGACGCTGAAGCGTTAAGTGAAATTGAATGGTGTAGTGTGACACTTGATGAAGCGCAAAATATTAAAAACATGCATACGAAACAAAGTCGAGCTATTCGTAAATTGCGCGGTGAACATCATTTAGCGTTAACTGGTACACCAGTTGAAAATCGCTTGTCCGAGTTATGGGCAATTTTCGACTTTATTTATAAAGGGTATTTAGGTAGTTTCCGCAAGTTCCAAGAGAACTTTATAGCACCGATTGAACGTGATGAATCGGAAAATCATAAACAAAAACTACGTGCAAAAATACGTCCGTTCCTATTAAGACGTACGAAACAGGATCCGGACTTGTTATTAAATCTTCCGGACAAGCAAGAACAACGTGAGTATTGTCCACTAACAACTGAGCAAGCTGCACTCTATGAAAGTTTAATCCAAGAAACGTTGTTCAAGCTCGAAACATTAACCGGTTTTGAGAAAAAAGGTCTTATTTTAAAAATGTTAAGCAAGCTGAAGCAATTGTGTAATCACCCAGCCCTATATTTAAAAGAGGGATTTGGTGAAGCGGAGTATATGATGGAGCGTTCTGAGAAGTTAGCACGCATTGTTACACTCGCTGCTGAAATTGCCGCTCGCGGTGAGCAATGCCTGATTTTCACGCAATACATTGGCATGGGCCACTTGTTGCAACATTGTTTAAGTGAGTTATACGACATCGACCCACCGTTCCTGTCAGGTAGCATGCCGAAATTACAGCGTGACAATCTAGTGGAAGCGTTCCAAGAAAAAGAATTCCCTGTGTTCATTTTGTCGCTGAAAGCCGGCGGTACTGGACTTAATTTAACAGCAGCAAATCATGTTCTCCATGCCGATCGTTGGTGGAATCCAGCGGTTGAAAATCAAGCGACGGACCGTGCTTATCGCATCGGGCAAACGCGCTTTGTACATGTCCATAAGTTTGTAACAATAGGGACGATTGAAGAAAAAATCGATAAATTATTAGCCGATAAACAAGCTTTATCTGAAGACTTAATCCAATCAAGTCAATGGATTACTGAAATGGCAGATGAAGATTTAAAGGATTTATTAACTTTAGGTTAAAGTTGATACAACTCAGATGGGAGTCAGGTGGCCAGCCACCTGGCTCTTTTCTGTTTTTGACACTTACTATTAATCGTCTGTGAACAAAAGAAGGTTACTCCAAAATGAACGGCTTCAGACTCAGACACAAATGTTCCCTAAATTGTAGCTGCGCCTGATTCCGTAGGGATATCTCTTTAAAATGTGAATATTGATCGCCTGTGGTAGTGCTTCCCTCCCGTAGAG
>NZ_JBFUKT010000037.1:0-24172 GCF_056400705.1 Paenisporosarcina sp. P5_A11 | reverse complement strand
CCAAAAAAGGCACCAAACCCTATACTAACCCATACAGTTATCTTGTGAAAAAATAAATTAAACGTACACAAAAACACCCAACCAAGAGGCTGAGTGTTCGCACTAAAAATTATAAGTTTTTTTCAACTAAAGAACTCATTAAGTTAAATTACGCTCCATACTTGAAGGATGATAATAATTGCAAAAATAAGGCATTGAGGTATTGTAGCTTTAAACATAAAAAAATTCATATCAGTAATTCGACGTTATTGCGATAGATTTTACGTAACATAAGGATTTGTATAATAAACCAAACTAATAATAAATACATAATATACTCGAAATCCAAAGTAATTATTGCTAATACATTCGGAAGAAAAATAATTATACTTATTAGGATAGCCTTCCAAGAATTCTTTACTACTCCAATGATAAAAGTAACGATTGAAGCAGCTAGTAATATCCAAAAGATAAAACCAACATACCAAAAACCAATTACATCCCATAACCAAGATGTTGGTATTGTTTGAACCATCAGTTACCCCAACTTTCTCTACTCTATTTCTATTATAACTAAAATATAATTTTGAATTTTGATTTTACAAACACTATTTTCTTATTCAACTAACCTGCACCGTTAGTTCAATAAGCGTTCTTCAACTAAAGCACCCGTTAGTTGAAGAACTCCCCAAACGGATTAGTAAGATTTAATTAATTTTTTCCAAAATATCGTCATAACAACCCCTATGACTAAAAAGACGGCTGCAAAATAATAGGGATAGTTGAGGTCAATGTCAAACAAAATCCCACCTAATATTGGTCCAACGATATTTGCGAGACTTGTAAACATAGAATTCATTCCACCTACAAATCCCTGCTCATTTCCTGCAATTTTCGATAAATGCGATGTAACTGCCGGGCGGAAAAGATCAAAACCAACAAATAACATAAATGTCGTAAGAAGAATCGATAAGTAGGAATGAATAACAGTCATTGAAAATACTAATACAGCGGATAAGATTAAACTATAACGAATTAATTTAATTTCTCCCCAAATATTTGTTAGTTTTTCAAACAGAAGTAGCTGTGCTATAGCACCGACAATGGCTCCTCCCGTAATAATAATGGCAATATCTTTAGGGGTAAAACCGAATTTATGGTCAACAAAGAGGCTAAAAAAGGATTCGAATGCCGCTAAACCAAAAGACGCTATAAAGATTAACAAAAATGGCATTAGGTACATCGGTAATAAAATACTTTTTAAACCAGAATGCCGGCTTTCCATTGTGTCAATTTCTTGATGATTTCTCTTTGTTTCTGTTAACACTATACTTGAAAAAATTGCCGCCATAATCCCTAAAACGCCTGCAAAATAAAACGGAACACGCGTACCAATATCAGCTAAAAACCCACCAATACCAGGACCAATAATAAATCCTGTACTAATTGCTGCAGACATATAACCAAGTGCTTTAGAACGGGTTTGTAAAGTTGTAATATCCGCAATAAAAGCAGTTACGGCAGGCATGATAAAAGCAGCACTGATCCCACCAAATATACGAGATATAAATAATACCTCAACGCTTTTTCCTATTGCGAATAGTAGTTCAGAAAAACCAAAAATAAATAAACCCATTACGATCATTATTTTTCTACCGAATTTATCAACGGCCTTGCCTGCAAGAGGAGAAACAATTAGTTGGGCTATTGCAAAAGCTGCAGTTAAATAACCGACAATGGTCCCTGTTAAATTCATTTCATTCATTAAGGTGGGTAAGACAGGAATCACAAGCCCGATACCTAAAAAGGCAATAAACAAATTAAATAAAAGTAAACCAAGTATAACTTTGTAGTTTTGCATCATTGTTAGCTCCTTAATTAAAATCCATGTTACTTATCAGAAGATAAACTATATAGTTACTATATAGTCAAGTGGATTTAAATTAATTGCTCAAATGATTAAAGAGTAGATTTTACTTGGAGCATAATTTTCGTTACATAATCCTTTTCAAATTCTTTCATAAGTGAATCGAATATATATTCTTCTAATGCAAATGCACCCATTGCTAAGTTTAATCGTTTCATTTCATTATTGATCCGTTCGTAAGTTTGATAAATAGTAACTTCAGAACCTACATGATAACCTACTAAAAAAGTACCGGAGAATGCCTGTATTTTATCATCAAAAGGAACATCATGAAATTGCTTAATATAAAGTTGACTATAGTGATTATATTTATTATGCATCAAGCTATCTTTAGTGATTACTACCCCAATTGGATATCCCGTATCTAATTTCTTTTCATTAATTTCTTTAACAAAATGCGAGACTGCTTTTACGAACTCTTCCTCAGTATTATTCCTAATAACATCTCCTAAATAAAGCTTCTCATTTTTTAGTTCCATTAATGTAAGGGAAGAAAAATCAATTGTTTCAGCTTGTTTAGCTAATAAAATTTGTGTATCAATCATTATCTCCATTATTTCTAATTGTTTTTTCTTTTGAGTAATTTTTTCCTTTTGTTGTTGCATAACAGTTAGAAAATATTCAGGAGACTTATTTTTTATAAATTCTTGAATTGCATTCAAGGACATACCTAATTCTTTTAATAATTCAATCACGCTAAAAAGTTCATATTGATGAATTGAATAATAGCGATAGCCGTTTTCAGCCTTGATATTTGGAGAAAACAACCCAATTTTGTCGTAATAAATAAGCGTTTGTTTATTTACATTACAAATTTTTGCGAATTCACCAGTAGTAAAATTATTTTTGTTATTTTTCATTTGTATAATTCCCTTAACAGTATAGTTACTATACAGCATATCATGATTACCAGTAGTTTTTCTGGATTAACGATAAGAAAACACCACTATTAATCCCCAAACCTTTATTCATCTAACCTGTCGCGTTATTTAAATAAGAAAAAAGAGCCGACTCGGCATCTCACAAATTTTTAACTCAAGCACCTGTTAGTTCAATAAAATCCATTCATTCTAAGAAATTTTCAATCTAACTCTCCACTTGGGAGTCATTTGAAACATATCTTATTAGAAATGTAGTTCGAAAGGTGACAAAAATTTGGAAAGTCAATTAAATTCATTTATATACGGATTGCAACCTAGAACCCCCAAACAAGCTGTGGAATTATGGATATTGGGAGTAGAAAATCGAAGTGGTGCTGTTCAATATGCTGTGCTATCACCATCTCTTCAAAAACTTACACAGAAACAGTTCGAAGAAAAAGGTTGGGTGACTGGGCAATCAAGTCCGTGGGTTGCTAACGTTCATTTTGTAAAAGCAGATAGAATAAGTGATACAAAGGTACAATATACAATTGCATATGATTTACTAACTTCATATGAACATTTCGGCAGAGGACATAAAATTATTACGGTGGAAATGAATCCAGAGCCCTATAGAACAAACTGGTTTATTACTAAAATAATAACAACTTATTTTCAAAATGAAGGGGTTACTCCCGCCGAAACGGTAAACAAATGAAAGTAAATTAAAAGTATATTATTCGTAATAGAAAGCTATCTTCTACACTGCCAATACAAACACTTTCCTTATTGAACTATCCCCCCTCTATAAAAATTGATGTATCAACGGTTTATAGAGGGAGGTTAGTTGAAGTATAGATGTTATAATTTTAATATTAGAGAACTAAAAGAGAAGGTGTAGAAATGACTGATTGTTGTGCTTCAAAAGAACAAATTACAGAAAGTAATGATACTGAGTTTTGTCCATCTTGTAATACCAAAGGAAAAAAGTTGAAAATTATAACGTTGAAATCAATGCTTAAACCATCAGTTTTAGATTCTTTGAATCCGAGTTTGACTCATTACTTTTGTTCAACGAAAGATTGTGATGTTGTCTATTTTGATACAGAGAAAAAATTGTATCTTAAGTCAGAAGTAAAGGTATCTGTGCACCAAAAAGATGATTCTCCCACAGTACCAGTTTGCTATTGCTTTAGTTGGACAAAAGAGAAAATTAAGAAATATGAAGAACAAGAACTTTCTCCTAAACCTTTAGAACACATTCGAGAAAATGTAAAAGCAGACAGATGCGGGTGTGAGGTAAATAATCCTCAAGGTAGTTGCTGTATGGGGAATGTTACGAAATATATAAAAAGTCTTTAAATAAAGCAATATATTTTTTACTAACGGGTGCCTAGTTGAAGAACCGGCTGCCTTTCACATGGCAATGCCCCCCCTTGTAAAAGGGGGGGCATTGCTTCGGCTTCTTTAAGTTTAATACCATAAATAGCAACTGAAATACTAACGCTAACTTGAATCCTCTATAAACGTAAATCAATGATTATTTTATGCTTATAAGCTATTAAAGATTATTCCTAATTAAGATCTCTTTGTCGCGATCAAGGCTACTGCTGCAGCTAAAAATCCTGCTGTAAGTTTACCGACAACTAATGGAATAACAAAACTCTTTTCTAAGCCGGCTACAAAGCCTAAGTGACTACCAAATACAAATGCACCACTAACGGCAAACGCAGTATTCACGACTTTACCACGGTTATCCATGTCGTGCAATGTAGCAAACATAGGAATGTGATGAGCGAAGGATGCGATAAAACCACCTAATGCTTGTTGATTCATACCTGTCTTATTTCCGAGTAGTACAAAAGGCTTCTTTAATACTTTTACTAACACAAATACAAACGGAAACGCACCAGCAAGCATGATGGTTATTTTTCCAACTGTTACAAAGCCTTCTGAAAGCGGCATCATACCAGGAATAAGAACTATACCTGTTAAAGTCTCAATGATAATCGAGACAAGACCAATGATAATAACTATTTCAATCCCTTTACCAAACCATTTAAAACCACGAATCATCACGGATTGAGCGGATAACATCCCAATGCCGATCAAGACAGAAATGAGGATAGAAGGAAGCAGATTTTTCAACATCCATATCAAGTCAAATCCTGCTACGAATCCCCCCGCTAAACATCCAAATGGAATAGTCATGAGCCCAATTAAAATTCCTTTAGCAAAAAAGGGATGATCATTTTTATGAACGATGCTTAAAGCAACCGGAATGGTAAAAACAATAGTCGGCCCCATCATCGTTCCTAAAAACACCCAAGAAAATAAAGCAGCATCACTCGATTGAGCCATTTCATTTGCTAAAGAGTATCCACCCATATCAAGAGCTAAAAACGTGGATGAAAACATCGATGGATCTGCTCCAAGAAATTGGTAGACAGGGGATACAATCGGTGTTAACCATTTTGCCAATACAGGCGATAGTGAGATCATTCCAACCATTGAAAGGGCTAGTGCTCCCATGGAATGGAAGGCTTCCTTAAATTTTTGTCCGACTCCATACCTATTACCCAACAGATAATCTATTGCTCCTAGAACCATAAATCCTGTCATGATAAATATGATGATTTCATTCATATCGAATACGACCTCATTCAAAAGAAAGGTCATCTTTATAAAAATTCCTTGGATGACCTGTTCAATATTTTTTATAAGATAATTAATTGCTTAGGAGAATGGGTAATGATTTCATAACCATTCTCTGTTACTACAATATCATCTTCAATCCGGCAGCCACCCCATCGGGCCAAAAGTATTACTTGTTATAGTAAACCCCTAGGTGGTTCCCATCACTTTATGACCCTGAGGTTGAGTGTTATTTGGATTCGGTTCGAGTGTAATCCCAATATCATCAAACGAGTGATTTTTTGGAAGGCGGTAGGTGATCAGGCCGTTACCGTTTTCATCAGGCTTTAAAGTACCAGCGTTTTGACGATTACCGTTTTTCAACAGCCACACTTGGTATACTTCATCATCTTTTGTTCCTGGCATATTGTTTAACTCAATGACAAGGCTGTTGTCGCGCCCATCTTGAAGAAGGTAGGCGATTCCGTTTGCCGAAGTGGCTAAATCCTGTCCTTTTAAATTAAACGTCCTAACAATTTGAGTAGGGGAAACAGATTGGTTTTCTAATGCTATAATGGTATCTTTCAATTGGAGGTTACTCCACAATAATCCGATTAAGCCTATTATTAAAACGGCCGTAATACCTGCAGATAATGGTGAGAATTGCTTAGTTAAGAGTAATTTACATCGTTCAAGAAAGCTATGTTTTTTATCTTTTACTTCGTTTGTTTTTAATGAATTTTCTTCTTCAAAAATAAAGTTCATGACTTCTGCTTTTAGTGATTCTGGAACATCCGTTTCTTCAATATCATATGAAAGCACCTGCCACGCTTCCTGTAAGGAGTCTAATTCATTTTGACAGGGGATACATGTTTTTAGATGGCGTTCAAATTGTTCTTTTTCATGTTCAGATAGCTCGTCGATAATATATAAAGACAGGTTTTCGCATTTATTTTCCATGCCGAACCCCTCCTGTTTCTTCACTGAAATAATTTCGCAGTTTTTTTAAGGTTTGATGCAGCCGGCTTTTAATCGTACCGAGCGGCTTTTTTTCAAGCTCTGCAATTTCGCTTAAGGAGTAGCCTTCCCAGTATAATAAATTGATAAGGCGCCGCTGTGGCTCAGAGAGATGCTGTTTTGCTTCTTGAATTTGGTGCTTCAATAAATTTCTTGAAACTTGCTGTGGTACATCTTCTGTTTGCTGATCAGGCATTTGTCGCCATTCATTAAGCTCTAACTGAATTGCACCCGTATGTTTTTGTTCTTTACGAATGAGATCGATAGCAATGTTCCTGGTAATGGTGAGAAGCCAGTTCGCAAATCTTCCTTGTGCCGAGCTGTATGTTCTTTTTGTTGTCCAAAGCCGGAGAAAGACTTGCTGCACAATTTCCTTTGTTTTCTCTACGTCACCTTTTGTCATTTTTAAAGAGAAGCTGTAGACGAGCTTTACATAGCGATCATACAATTCTTCAAGTGCCGGGCGATGGTTTTGGACAATTAATTCGATCAGTTCTTCGTCCGTCTTAGATTTCACTACAAATTCTCTCCCTTATTGTGCGTGTTCAAAAAGGAGGATAAAAAGAGCCGAGAAGTTCGAGGAACGATAGACTCGAGGAACTGAGAGGCAGAGTGACGAAGTCCGACTAAGAACCGCCAAGTCCTGTGGCGAACGTCGGATCAGCACTTCCTGTGCAAGTAAATTCGACAGCTATTTTTCCTGGACTTTTTGAACATCCTCTTATTAAACCGTTTTTTATTAGTATAAATCATAAACTAGGTTGTGGTAAAAATATTAATGGGGAGAGAAAAAAAGAACTGCCGAGCGTAAGGCAGTTCCTTCAGTAGCATGCATTATTGTGCAAATGTTGTTTCACTGTTGACAATAAACCAAACGTCTTTGACGCCTTGTCCGTTTACATCACCAGATGCTTCGTCTTTTACAAAGTAAAGCGGGTAGCCTTTATAAGTCGTTTGCTTTTCGCCAGTGTCTTCGCGCGTAATCGTTCCGAAGTCGTCTTTGATAAATCCTTCAGGAGCTTCAAGGTTTTCTGCATAGAAGGCAGGCCGGTTTTCAAGACATTCGCCGATGTAGTTTGTTGTATTTGGCTCATCTTTTGTAAAGTAGTAAAGTGCCATACCTTCAGAATCTGCGAGATATTTACCTGCCCTTTTTTCTAAGTTTCCAATTACAGCAATGGCTTCTTCCATCACATCTAACCCTAGGTCAGCTGCCGCACAACTCGCATAGAAACTTCGCATATCCAAACAAGCAATGGTTCGATTCGGTACTGTTTTCATAAATAATCCCCCCTCACAATAAGAACAATTGTTCTTATTGTGAGGGGGGATTCAATTATTTGTCTAGTAATTATCTCTGTTTTTTACCGGTAAATCATGGATATAGATCTCGATTTCTTCTTTAAGCCAGTAAGGTTTCCCTCCGATTAACGCCGTTTCTGTTGGGAGTTTCCCTCTCTTACGTAGCATGTGAATCTTCTTGGTATCCATGTTACCACCATGTTCATTCATCAAATCCCCAAAGTCTTTTTGACTTAATAAGTCATTTGGATTCTTTATGATCAATGGTTTGGGTGATTTCGCAAGGTAGGAATCGGTGTAAAAATAGATGAGCAATCGATTTTTACAACTAAATTTTAAGTACCCCGTAATTCATTGTAGATGTTTCTCTTCCATTGCAAAAATTCATCACTTAAGATAATTGACTCCTGTCTAGGTCTTGGAAAAGGAATGCTAAACTCTTTTTTAATTTTTGCAGGCTTTCCAGATAAGACGATAATTCGATCGGATAGATACAAGGCTTCCTCGATATGATGTGTCACCATCAAAATGGAGCGCTTGTTTTCTTCCCAGATGGAAAGTAACCAATTTTGCATTTCCATCCGCGTAAATTCATCAAGCGAAGAGAAGGGTTCATCTAAACAAATAAGTGATTGTGGACTCATGAGACTCCTGATAAAAGACACTCTCTGTTGCATCCCACCTGATAATTCAGAGGGATACGCTTGTTCATATCCCTTTAGACCGGCTCTTTCAATCATTCGAAGGGCTTCTAATTCATATTTTTCTCCATTAATTTCTCCACTAAGCAGAATATTGTCAAGGACTGTCCGCCATGGCAATAAGGATGGAGATTGAGGCGTATAACTAATGGCACCTCTTTGTCCATTCATTCGTTCCCCGTCCATTCGGATATCTCCGGAGTCTGGGGTATAGAGACCGCCAATCAAGTGAAATAACGTGCTCTTTCCACTTCCTGAAGGACCTACGATCGTAACAAATTCGCCCTCATTTACATGAAAAGATAACTCTTCTAGTACCTTATTTCCCTCAAACGATTTCGTTATATTTTCCACACTGAGCTTAGTCTTAATTTTTTCCCTCTCCTTTAGGTTTCCCTTTCACGATGATTTTCTCCAATGAAGAAATTAAAGCGAAGAATATTAAGCTTAAAATCATAATGAGAAAGATTGCTACAAAGACACGATCTGTCCGAAATGAAGATGACGCAAGAGTCATAAATACTCCAATTCCTTCTTTGGCACCCAGCCATTCAGAGATAACAGCGCCCATCACGCTGTAGGTAGCAGCTATTTTCAGTCCTGAAAATAGTGAAGGTAATGCATATGGCCACTCTACTTTCCAAAAAATCTGCTTCTTCGATGCGCCAGCCATTTTCATATAATGCGTAAGCTCAGCAGTCGTATGTCGAAATCCATCCAAAGCAGCAACAGTTATTGGGAAAAAACAAACTAATGTGATGACAATGATTTTGGGTAGCATTCCAAATCCAAACCATATTACCAACAACGGAGCCAACACAATGATAGGAATGTTTTGTGTCAAAATAATAATTGGATAAAATGCCTCTCTAAGCTTTGGTAAACTGTGTAAAGTGACAGCTATGATAATGCCAACTCCACTACCTATCAAAAGCCCCATAAAGGACAACTTAACCGTTGATACTACATGACTCCTGTAATTTCCCCAGCCTGTTATTCCTTCTAACCATATTTCAGATGGTGCTGGCAGTAGCCACTTCGGTATTTCGAATAACCAACAGGATAGTTGCCATATGGTAAATAAAAGGATGAGGACCAATAATGGTCTCCACCCTCTATGGAAAACTTTCATGATCGATATTTCTCTGTCAATTTATCCATCGAAACACCGCTTGGCTGATAAAGGATTTTTACTTGGGAAATGACATTTACACAGCCAGCCTTCATCATTCGCTCATTCATTTTCTGGATAACAGAGAAAATTTCTGTCAAATTCCCTTCCATTGTGGTTTCAAGTGGATGGACCTCATAGCGTATTCCTGAATCCTTTATGACGGCAATCGCTTGATCAACATATGGAATTGAATCTTCACCATTTTTTGTTTTCGGTATGATCTGAATGCTAACTAAAGAGTTATTCATCTATTCATTCTCCTTTTTAGGTAAAAATTCATTCGTAAAGGCTTTCTCTACGTCTAGTTTGCCTTCTAATAATCCATTATCATACATCCATTGTGCGTAGTTTTCCCAAACCTTTTTATCTTGTATTCCCCATTGTGATGCATCATCTTGATACTTTGGAGACAACCATTTTTGACTTGCTTTAACCAACTCTGGATCTAACTCTGGTACAGCCTTTATTAAAACTCCCGCCGCTTCTTCTGGATGATCCATTGTGTATTCATAACCTTGGGATGTTGCTGTTACAAAAGCACGAACGGTATCGGGATCTTCTGCTATCAACTTCTCATTAGTTATCAGAACAGGCGTATAGTAATCTAGCTTATCTGAGTAATTGGTCAGATATTGCATATTCAATTTCTCTCCACGAAGTTCAGCTTCAATACCTGTCCAAGCGTAATAGATCCATGCAAAGTCTACATCTCTTTTTACGGCTGTAAAGAAGTCTGTATCGCCCATATTTACCATATCAACTTTCTCCACATCTGCACCCTGTTGTTTCATTAAAGAAGAAATCACTGCTTTTTCAACTGGAGCACCCCAGCCTCCATAGGCTTTACCTTCATAATCTTTTGGTGAAGTAATCTCTTTTTCAGCTGGAGACGCAAAACCAGATGTATTATGTTGAATTACGGCAGCAATCGAAACTATTGGTACATCTTGAACACGTGCTTCTGTTAAGGATTCCTGATAACCAACTCCGAATTCAGCCTTCCCCGAAGCCACAAGTTGATTAGCACCGGCTTCACCTGGCATGATAATTTCTACATCAAGACCCTGTTCCTTAAAATAGCCTTTGTCTCTTGCTACATATAAGCCTGTATGATTCGTATTCGGTGTCCAATCCAATACCACGGTTACTTTCTTCAACTTTCCGCTCGAATCATTGGTTCCAGAGCTAGCGTTGTCACCATTGCCGCAAGCGGTTAACATCATAATAATTAGTAATAATCCTAACCATTTTTTCATCATTTTCTCTCCCTTTTCCAAATCTGTTGAGAGCATTAAACGACGGAACGGAACGAAAGGAGGAAACATATTCTTAAGTAAAGCCAAATTCTTTCTCAGAAACGCAGAGTCACACCAAAATCTAACTAACCAGGTGCTAAGAGGCATATCGACTAATCACTTAAACATTTTTTATTTAAATGAAAAAGCGCCCCAGGTAGGTACCTAGGACGCATATCAACACAAATAAAAATGTTTAAATATGTTCCCTACGCTGGTGTTATCCAGATCAGGTTCCAAGGGTGTGTATCTTAAGGATACGGTCTCAACCAGCAACACTGGCCCCCCCACATGTTTCAATTATGAAATTCGTTTAATGCGTTATCATTATTAACATTGACACAGAATTGCATAAGTTTCAAGAGATAAACAGAAATATAGAATTAAGAGCAAATTAATGCGCCTCATTACACATGTTTAAAGTACCTACCCACCATGCATCAAGGGAGGTATCATTATGATTAACTGGAAACTCACATCTTTCATATTGTCCAGCCTGCTCGGCATAACTATCAAAACAGGAAGCTGTAGCTACATGAACTATCCCCCCGAATCTCGGACACTCATAAAAAGGGGCCAAAGGATGTATGGAATGTGACCTCATTTGTTCCTTTACAAGCTAGTAATTACCTACATACACTTGAAAATCTATCCATGAAACCTATGATACGAATCAGCAATATAAAGTGAAAATATTTTTTATATATTATACCGACAATATACATTTTTACCGGTAAAATATAAAACTTCCAATAAAAATTAGCACCTCGAAATGAGGTGCTAATTTGGGTTATATTTGGCTGTTTATCTTGATAATAAAACAGGTTTGATTTGACCGTTTATTACGGAATAAGTGATCTAATACTGAACGGTTTACTTGTAAAAGTGAGTCTTTTCTTTAACCCAGGCACTTGTTAGTTCAACAAGAAATGAAGATTTATTTTGTATTTTACTTTTCAAATTTATACTTGTACATTATTTTTAAAGTAATTTCCCCAGTGTGGTTGTGTACCATCAATTAACTTTTAATGAGCAACATTGACTAAACACCAAAAATTGTTATTCACCAAGGGCGTGCATTTTATGCTTCAGTTATTTGGATTTGTTGTTATGTTTCCATAGTTATGACGACATTTCCCTTTTTGTGTCCTTTCTCCACATATCTATGAGCCTCAACTATCTCTTCAAACTCATAATACCTATCAATGACCACTTTTAATTTCCCCATCTCAACAAGTTCTTTAAGGAAGTTAAGTGGTTCTGAAGTTTCAGGTGAATTTCGACTCAATAATAATTTCTTGCTGCTTGTCAATTTAGTCCATAACATTCGACCACCTGGTAACGGTACAGTGACATTTATGTAGGTTCCGTTATTCTTTAGCGATTTCATACAAGCTGAAAACGAACTCTTGTCTACCGCTTCAAAGATCACATCATAAGTCTCGCCTTTACTAGAAAAATCTTCTGCAGTGTAATCAATTACCTGATCGGCTCCCAGAGATTTTACCAATTCTAAATTCGTGGTACTGCATACCCCTGTAACGTTTGCTCCGAAGAACTTTGCAATCTGTACTGCATAAGTTCCTACACTTCCTGAAGCTCCATAGACAAGGACCTTTTGACCATTCTGAATGTTAGCTTTTCTAAGATAAAACAAGGCTGTACGTGCCCCAATTGGAATGGCAGCGGCTTCCTCATAGGTTATATTGGAGGGCTTAATAGATACCGGTCCATCTTCAGGCAGACACTTATACTCGGTATAAGCACCAAAACCCACTAGGGAAGCTGCAAAAACCTGGTCACCTTCCTTAAACCTTTTGACATCTTTCCCTACTGACTCAACTTCTCCAGCTAACTCCATCCCCAATATTTCTTTTTTGGGTTGTCTGAAACCAAGTGTTATTCGGGCAGGCAGCCAAAAAGCGGGAGGAACTGTAAAACTCCGTGACCGAATATCTGCTACTGTTACGGTTGTCGCTTTTACTTTTACCAGTATTTCATTTTCTTTAGGAGTAGGTTTTTCTACCTCTTTCAATTGAAGAACGTCGGGGGGACCGTACTTTGTGTACACAATTGCTTTCATTTATCCTCCTCCAATTCGTTATATTGATTAATATCATACGAATAACTAGAACAATGTATGCTAAGGGGCTTTCGGTTCTATGTAACGACAAAAAAATGCACCTCAGCTGTTTTGCCTGATGTGCATTTTCCTATTTCCAACTTTTATTTGTCTCTACCTCATTTGATTTAAATTCTTTTTGGACCGAATGAGCGCGTTTGTCAGAAACCAAAGACAAAGCGATCGCGCTAGGAACCGCAAAAGAACTCAAGGAATTTCCGAGTGATTAGCTCAAGGAAGGACAACTTTTATCATTTCTGACGACCGACTAACGCTACACCAGTCTCAACAGCTGCTTTACTAACTGCTTCTGCGACAACTTTGGCAACGTTCTTATCGAAAGCATTTGGAATAATATAATCTTCCGTTAGATCAGCTGTATCTATTAAAGAAGCGATGGCGTAGGTTGCAGCCAACTTCATGGTTTCATTAATGTCAGTGGCACGGACGTCGAGTGCGCCTCGGAAAATTCCCGGAAATACCAACACATTGTTTACTTGGTTTGGAAAATCCGAACGGCCCGTCGCAATTATTCGCACACCGAATTCTTTCGCTATATCAGGCATAATTTCAGGTGTAGGATTTGCCATCGCGAATACGATTGGATCTTCATTCATGCAGCCAATCATTTCTCTCGTAAGGATGTTCCCGACTGAAACGCCGATAAAGACGTCAGCGCCAGACATAGCATCTAATAAAGAACCTCGAGTATGAGATAAATTCGTTATTTCAGCAATTGCATCTTTCGCAGGATTCATGCCTTCGGGACGTCCTTTGTAAATAATCCCTTTTGAATCACATAAAACAATATGTTTAAAACCAATTTTAATCAATAGATTTACAATCGAAATACCCGCTGCTCCAGCTCCATTAACAACTAGTTTAATTTCATTCATTTTCTTATTCACAACTTTCAGCGCATTGAGTAAACCTGCGCCTACTACGATTGCTGTTCCATGTTGATCATCATGGAACACAGGTATATTGCATTCCTCTCGCAAACGTTTCTCGATTTCAAAACATCTAGGTGCAGAAATATCCTCCAAATTAATGCCGCCAAAAGTTGGGCTAATCATTTTTACAATATGAATGATTTCATCGACATCTTGCGTATCAAGACAAATAGGAAACGCGTCAATATCAGCAAACTTCTTTAGCAGCAATGCCTTTCCTTCCATTACAGGAAGAGCTGCTTGAGGGCCGATATTTCCCAATCCTAATACAGCTGAACCATCCGTAACGACAGCGACAAGATTCCCTTTAATTGTATAGTCATAAACTGATGAAGGTTCTTTTACAATCTCGAGACAAGGTTCTGCAACACCTGGAGAATAAGCTAAACTTAAATCTTCGTTATTATTCAAAGGCACCTTCGAGACGGTTTCCATCTTCCCTTTATGTAGTTGATGCAATTCTAATGCTCGACTAATCGTTTTCTCCATTAAAGAATCCCCTTCCTTCCCTTAAAAAATTTAAGTATTCTAATTATTACCACAACTGCATAGAACACTCAACACTTTTTTAACTTCAAAAAAAGACAGTAGACTATAAAACCACTAGATTTCCAAATACTCCAATATAATGCATCTTATTTACACAGGATGAATATCATCTCCAACATACATTGCCTAAATCAATGTTCTCCTATCATCTTAAATTATCGTTCATAATTTAAACCCTAAAAAGACGAATTCAGAGCGGATGAGGATAAGACGATAATAAAAAAGCCACTACTTGTTTTGGTAGTGGCCGTTCTGTATAGCTTGTTGGAAGTTCTTTATTTTTTATTTTGGGGAACAAATTCTTGCTCTACCTGTACAACTTCTTTATTCTTATCCAAAAAAAAGACATCGGCAAATGTATCCCCTTCACCCAGCACAAATGAGTACCAAAGTTTCACATTTGATAGTCTTTGATTCTCTAAGTGATCCTCCAGATGAAAAACATTAGTTGCACTTTGCTTCCTCAATTTAATTCCCACTAATGAAGACTCAATCTGCTCATTTTTTATCAAGCCGAATGACAATCCTTCTGTTTTTGGTGCATATGTATAAGGGATTTCTTTTTCAAGGTCTGTCTCATATACGTTTAAATCCGTCTTAGACAAATCAAAGTCTTTATACCAACCTAAAGGATGTACAATTTTACTAGAAGCAACAGAAACTGTTCCATCCTCCTCAATAAGGAGGGCCACTGTATTATCAGAAAGGGGTAGGATATGACCCTCTGTCTGTTTATACAATTCATCCATTGCTCCTTCCGGGGTAGAATGATAATTCAACATGACATTACTAACAATCCCTAAAATTAGAATGGTTACTACCACTGCAACGTAGAGAATTTTTTTCATAGAATACCCCCCTTAACAAGTAATTTTTTACCACATTCTACCACAAATATACTGGTTATGAACACAATATTATTATGTCAAAATCACTTATGAAGTTCGAAGCAAAAATGAGTTAAGTGTGTTTAAGTCAATTATGTCAAGAGTTTCAACTCCTCTTAATCAGTTAAAACAAAGGTATAGTACCTCAGCGACTTATCGTTTCTTTACCTAGCATTTTCTTGAATCCACATCCCTTTTAATTGCCATAGCCATATAAAAGCCGCCCCTAGAATATGTATAATTCCGGGGGCGGCTTTTTTTCCTCAGATATAAATTTATACCAACTGCTCAACTTCCTCTAGCATCGTCCCGTTTTGTTTGAGGTTCGTATGCCAAGAGAAAGCTTTTTCAAGTACATGTGGGGTCTGCCCGCCACGTGCCAAAGCTTCCGTGTAATATTCCCATAACTGTGCTCGATACGTTGGATGTACACAGTTTTCAATAATTAACGGTACTCGTTCACGTGGAGCTAACCCGCGCAAATCAGCGTAACCTTGTTCGGTGACAACGATGTCCACATCGTGTTCTGTATGGTCAACATGTGATGCAAACGGTACGATACTTGAAATCTTGCCACCTTTTGCAATAGATTTCGTGACGAAAATCGCAAGACGTGCGTTCCGAGCAAAATCACCAGAGCCACCGATTCCGTTCATCATTTTCGTACCTGATACGTGTGTCGAGTTAACATTTCCGTAAATGTCGAACTCAAGTGCTGTATTTATTGAGATGAGCCCAATGCGACGTATGATTTCCGGGTGATTCGATATTTCCTGTGGACGCATGATGAGTTTATCACGGTACTTCTCGAAGTTGCCAAACACCTGGTGCATCTTGTCCTCTGATAACGTAATTGAACAGCAAGAAGCCGAATTCACTTTTCCAGCATCAATCAAGTCGAATACCGAATCCTGTAACACTTCCGAGTAAACGTCGAGATTCGTGAATTCCGAATCAATCATCCCATGTAGCACTGCATTTGCCACCGATCCAATGCCTGATTGTAGTGGTGCGAGTTTATCAGTCAGTCTCCCTTGACGGATTTCTACACGAAGAAAATCTAATAAATGGTCAGCCATTTGCTTTGTTTCAGCGTCTGGAGCCACGATTGTAGATGGTGAGTCCATCTGATTTGTGAACACGATGCCTTTAACTTTTGCAGGATCAATCTTAATGCCCGTTGTTCCAATCCGATCGTTCGGATTCATTAGTGGTATCGGTTTGCGTACACCTTGCTTGCCCGTGTCATAAATATCATGCAGCCCTTCAAGCATCTCTGGCTGTGCCATGTTAATCTCCACAATGATGTGCTTTGCATGTTCCGCAAATATTGATGAATTTCCAACCGATGTCGTTGGGATAATAAAGCCATCTTCAGATATTGAAACCGCTTCCAAAATAGCAAAATCAATTGGTCCAATGACTTCAGTACGAATAAGTTCCGCTGTATGAGACAAATGTTGGTCTACAAACATCATATCCCCATCATTTATTTTCCCACGCATAACTGGATCTGCTTGAAATGGCAGTCGTTTTCCGACGATACCCGCTTCAGCAAAGGCCTTGTCTATATCTGACCCAAGAGATGCTCCCGTAAATATATTCACTTTAAATGTTTCAGTTTCGGCACGCTTGATTAGCGCAAATGGAACCGCTTTCGCATCACCTGCACGTGTAAACCCACTTAAGCCAAGCGTCATACCGTCAGTGATCCACGACGCTGCTTCTTCTGGCGTAACAACGCGTTCTTTTAATTCCGGATGTTTGATTCGTTTCAATTTTCTTTCCATATTCTCAACCTCTATCTTATGACTATTTTAATAATTCTAACAAACAAACTCATGATCTAGAGATTTAGGGAAAGAAACAGGGATTTACCCGCTGAAACAGGTAAACCCCTAACTGAAACAGCTTATTAGAAATCAAGTAACTTCCGGAAATAGCTAGCGTAAGATTGACTCACCGGAATTTTCGTCCCGTCATTCATTAATAGGACGAGTGTAGAATGCGTGTCAGGAAAAACCTCGCGGATATGATGGACATTGACGATATACGATCGATGGCACCGAACGAATAACTCTCGAGGCAAAACGAATTCAAAAGCCTGGAGTGTTTTCCGGTGTATACCAGAAACCCCATTAGCCTCGACATGTGTTTTCTTCCCACGCACTTCTAGATACTTCACGTCCGTAAAAGGCACCGGCATCCAGCCGTCTTGCGTCTTCACCATCACAACAGACTTACCTTCTGTGAACGAAGGATAAATGGCTGTCACGCTTCCTATGACTTGTCCATCTCGGTGGAAAGGAACAGCCATGCCATGATATGGAACTGCAAACACATCTCGGTTGATAAAGTCTGATACCTTTTGTCCAGAGGATAGCGCCTTATGAGCAAGCGATCCTGGCTTCACCAAATCACCTGCATTTATTTTCAAATCCACTCGGACGCTTGGACGATAATACACATAGTGTTCACCGTCTGATACAGCAATCGAGACTTCATCCGAAAACAACTCCCCAATCACATCCAGCATTTCATAATCTTGAAAATCTTTCATCTAGCATAAGCACCTCTTCCTAAACTATCATTCCGTTATTTAATTATAACGGTCAATCAGGAGGAAAGGATAAACCTTGCCCAATGCCTTTATTTGAATACCGTTTTTTTGCATGAAAGAAATGACACCTTTCTATTCAAAAAGAAGCGGCTGAAGATGAAATTTCAGCTGCTCCTTGCCTTCTATTCATATGATTTCCGAAAACCAACGCCACTTCTCGACAGTATATTTATCAATTGCTTTCATTTTAGGTTCATATCCGATTCCATATGCAGTCGGAATCGTAATGTAGCCATCAACCACGATGATTTCTGGACTGATGACATCTTCCTCCCAGTAACGGGATGATGATGCTGTGTCTCCTGGGAAGATGAAGTTTGGAAGGGTCGTAAGTGCGATGTTATGCGCGCGTCCGATTCCCGATTCCAACATGCCACCGCACCACACTGGAATCTGGTGTTCCATGCAATAATCATGTATTTTTTTCGCTTCTGTCAGGCCTCCAACACGACCGATTTTAATATTAATAATTTTAGTACTTCCCAATTCAACCGCTTTTCGCGTATCTTCGAGTGAATGAATACTTTCATCCAAACAGATAGGCGTTTCCAGATGTTTCTGCAACGCCGCGTGGTCGATAATATCATCAGATGCGAGTGGCTGTTCAATCATTGTCAAATTGAATTCGTCTAGCTCTTTTAATAGTTCCACATCTTCAAGTGTATAGGCTGAATTCGCATCTGCCATGAGTGGAACGTCCGGGAAGTTTTTGCGGATTTCACGAATAACTCCAACGTCATTGCCCTGTTTAATCTTCACTTTAATGCGCTTGTAGCCTTCATCCACAAATCCGCGGACAGTTTCGATCAAATCGGCAACATTTTCATGGATTCCGATACTGATTCCAACTTCGATTTTATCTCGCTCGCCCCCTAAGGCTTTAGCCAACGTCATTTTGTTACGCTTTGAATAGAGGTCCCAAATCGCGCCTTCAACAGTGGACTTGGCCATATTGTTTTTGCGGAGCGCAGTAAACAATTCACTTACTTCGTCGGGATGACCGATTTTTTTTCCTAATACGAGAGGAATCAGGAAATCCCGAAGCATATGCAAATTCGTTTCCATTGTTTCTTCGTTATACCAAGGCGAGTGGAACGCTACCGACTCTCCCCAACCCGTATTTCCAAGGTCATCTTTCACTTCTAGTAACAGGAAATCTTTATCTTGAAATGTACCAAAACTTGTCGTGAACGGGCTTTTCATCGTCATTTTCATTTTTCGAATATTAATTTCTTTAATTATCATTCATTTACGCCTCTCTCTATTCAATTCAATGGAATTGTGCTTCGTTTGACGAATTGGTAATATTGTACTTCTTCATCGGTCTTTCTCAAACCGACCACTGCATACCCTGCGCTAAATAAAGTTTGAAAAATGGTCCTAATTTTCATTCGCCAATCTAGTGCCAGTTCAGGCTCATTCTTTTTAAGCATTTGAAAATGTGTTGGAACCGGAACTTCAATTCCAACCCTGTTCAAATGAGTTTCACGCGGCTCCACTTCAATCGTCGGATTTCCATTTTCAGATTGTCCTACTGCAAACGGACGTACATATTTAGAAATTTGAGGCATCCATTTCCTCTCTACCCGTTCACTTAAAAACCACCACTCTATTTGAAGCCGATCTGAAGGTAATCCTTTATTCAATCCATCTTCCATTTCACCGTAATAATTTTCCAAATAGGTATCGCTGATTGCATAGAGTTTCGACAAGTTTAAGTAAGCATTGCGGCTTTCAAGAGGATCAAATGTCCATGTAATCAAGTCATAGCCTATTTCATGTGCCCGTTTCCGCTGTTCATCCTTCAACCATTTTCCGATACCCTTCAGCTGATAGTCCGGATGAATGCCGAGCATATGTGAGCATAAGTAGGATTTGCCATTGGCGAAACCTGGAAAACCATATGAAAAACCTACAAGTTTATCGCCGTAGAAAGCACCTAATAACAATCCCCCATTCTTCGCTACTGTAAATGTTTGATGCGTCGGAATTGGATCCCCATTCCAAACTTCCCTTTCAAGCGTTTGGATGAGGCGCAGATCTTCTTTTTTTTCCAATTTGCGAATGGATATATTTGTGTGCATAAATTTACTTCCTTTGCTCTAAACGGTCAAATGAATGGTTAACCGTTCGAACTAAAATTTCAATTCCTGTCAGTAAACTATCGTGGTTGAATGTCATTTTCGGGTGATGAAGACCTGGTGATAAGTCGCAACCGAGACCGAGCATGGTCGTTCTGACAGAAGGTCTTTTCAATGTATAGAAATGAAAGTCTTCTCCGCCTGGTGTAGCGATGGGAGCGGCTAAGAATTGTTTTCCAACTGTTTCAATAATAGCTTGTTCCATCAGTTTGACTGCGTTTTCATCCACTTCTGCAGCTGGAAGATCAGCCATGACTTCAATATTGATTGCAACGGCAGACAGTTCCGCAACCGAGCTAACCACTTTCTCCAACTGGTCCATCAGTGTATCCATAACTTGGTTGTTCTGAGCACGTACGTCTATGCTGAACACCCCATTTCCTGGAATGATGTTTGCCGACTCTCCACCCGATTGGAACATTGTCACTTTTGCTGAATGCGGAACCATGGGATCAACGTGGATGGAGCGGATTGCCTGTACGAGAAGTGCCATTACTTCAATGGCATTTTGCCCTAGATGCGGTCTTGCCCCATGTGCATCTGTCCCGGTGATTGATCCATTAATCATTTTTGCGGCACCGTGCATAATAGCAGGCGATGAATAACCGTGCCCGATTTCTTGAATTGGTCGAAGATGGACGCCATACAAATAATCGAAGTCGTCCACTATACCCTTATCCAAAAATGCCAATGCCCCTGTCCCTTTTTCCTCAGCTGGTTGAAAAATCACTTTCAGTCGTCCTGATTTCGGAAACCCTATTTTTTTCAATACAAGTAAAGCACCAACTGCCATTGTCGTATGTGCGTCGTGTCCACATGAATGGTTCGCTTGATAGACCCCGTCGACTTGTTGCCAAAGTGCATCGATATCCGCTCTGATACCTACACAATAATCCCCAGATCCTACAGTGACAACAAGTCCCGTCGAATCTTCGAATGTCTCCACTTGAAAACCTTCATATTCCAGCAATTGCTTTAAGTATTGAGTGGTCTTCACTTCTTTCCAACTGATTTCGGGATGAGTATGTAAATGATTAAATACATTTTCAACAATTGGTTTCACTTCTTGTAACGCTGTTTTCATTTTCTATCCACTCCTTCTACAAATAAGAATTCACTATTTAATGCCCGGTACGTTTCTTGCCTTGTTTTGAAACTGTCCTTTTCCTTCACTGACAAACCCGCAACCACCGCATTCACGAATGAAAACAGAGAAGCCGTTGCATCAAGTGTTGACCTGTTCGGTGAATAAATCGGAAAAAGCAAATGACTGTATGCATGGATTGGAGCCAACAATGAATCGGTTATACCAATTATGAAAGCTTGTTGTGTATGGGCTAATTCTGCAATTTGAATCGTTTCTTTTAAATAGCGGTGAAACGATATAACAATCACAACGGACTTGTCATTCATTTGACTCAGCGTTTGAATAACATCTTCCGTTTCTGGTCGCAATAGCCTCACATTTCCTCTCACCAAACCGAGTGTGTAAGATAGCCAATTGGCGGCTGTAAACGAAGAACGAAGGCCAAGAATATAAACAGTTTCGGCTTTCGAGAGACGGTCAATTGCCTTTTCATAATCTTCTTCTTTTATTTGTTCTATTGTCGCCGCTATCGTTGCCCTATCCTCTTCCATTACTTTTGCGAAAAAGTGTGGTTCCTGTTCGAGCTCTAACTTGGATTGTTGATAGTTTGTAAAGCTACTCTCGTTAATCAACAATTTTTCTCGAATGACCTTTTGCAATTCGGCATAGCCGGAAAGTCCCAAGCTATAGCAAAATCGGATAACCGTTGTTTCACTAACACCGATGGTCGTCCCAATATCTTGTGCTGACGCCATGGCAATTTTTTTCGGATGATCCATAACGAACTTAGCGACCTTTTTCTGGCTCTTCGACAGATCATTATAATTTTGGTGTATTAACTCTTTTATTTTCATGTTTACTCTTCCTTCATGAAGTTTTTACGTCTTTATTTAAATATTTGAAGTAAAAACTTCTTAAATTGTTCGTTAACTAACTTACCATGCGATTTAACAGAATACAATGATTTTTCAAAAATTAATCATATTATCTTGGATTCCACTGAGAAAATAGAGTTGGTTGTGTTTTCCTAATAAATTGCTTCCGCCAATGCATAATGCAACTGTGGCAATTTCTATGAATAGTTAGCCATCAACATAGTTAGTGGTTATTAGTTGGTTTTATTTGAATGCACAATTGTAGTAAATAGAAAGAATTGTTTTCATCAAGCTATGTGAATATCTTTTTTATATTATCTGAGCTATTGAAATTATTTGAATAGCGTGTTAAATTATTGTGAAAGTATTCCCTTCAAAAAAATATTTATGAAGGGAATACTTTTTTACATTCGAGGGGGAATATTATGAAGAAGAAGAAAAAATTTGGTTTTATGGCATTAGTTGTTTTAGTTGTTTTGTCCTTAGTGGCATGTTCTTCAGAGGGAGGTTCTGAGGAAAGCGATTCAAACGAAAAGAAAGAACTTCAAGTGGCATATAACGCTCAGCCTCCTACGCTTGACCCACTAATTTCAACTGCAGTTGCAACACGGGATGTCATGAGAAATGTATACGAAACACTACTAACACTTGATGAGAATTTCGAAGTTACTCCTTCACTAGCAGAATCCTATGAGCAAAGTAAAGATGGAAAAACGATTACTTTCAAGTTAAGAAAAGGCATTAAATTTCACAATGGGGATGATATGACAGCTGACGATGTTGTTGCTTCTATGACACGTTGGGCAGAAACTACTTCTCTTGGAAAAGGTTCTTTTGCTGGTTCTACATTTTCAAAGATAGATGAAGAAACAGTTGTCTTAGAAATGCCAGTAGCACAATTCACAGTATTGCACATGCTTGCTGATCCTGGACAAGCCGCAGTTATCGCACCAAAATCAACAATTGATTCAGCCAATGCTGAAGGTCTAACCGAATTTATCGGTACTGGTCCATATAAATTTGTTGAATGGAAAAGCGATCAATATGTACATTTGTCAAAATTTGAAGACTATCAATCTTTAGATGAAACTGCAAGTGGATTAGCGGGAAAAAAAGAGGCATTTATAGATGATATCTATTTCCAATTCGTAACAGATGCTTCGACTAGATTAGCAGGAATTCAATCAGGAGAGTATGACATTGCAAATGCAATTTCTTTTGATAACGTAGAACAACTTTCTACTAATACCGACGTAAAAAATTCAATTGACCACAATGGATTCAATGGAATTGTTTTTAATAAAAAAGCTGGTTTATTCCAAAATGTATTGGCACGTCAAGCCATAAATACTGCTTTGAATGAAGAAGCCATATTAACTGCTGCTTTTACAAGTCCCGATTATTATGAACTTGAACACGGCTTAATGATTAAAGACCAAAAAGAATGGTATAGCGAAGCAGGAAAAGATAAATACAATCTGAATGATCCTGAAAAAGCTAAAGCAATGTTAAAAGAAGCTGGATATAACGGCGAAGAAATTGTCATACTTTCTACTCGCGATTATGAAGATCACTATAACTCTGCGGTAGTTGTTCAACAACAACTTGAAAGCATTGGAATGAAAGTAAAACTAGACATTTACGACTGGGCTACTGTATTACAAAAAAGAGCGGATGAAACGGCATATGACATTTTTGTAACTGGTTTCCCTACAGAGCCAATCCCTAATAAGTATGTATTCTTAGATTCTTCAACTGAATGGCCAGGTTGGACAAATGATCCAATCATTGATGACTTGCTAAACAAAATCAATACTGCATCTTCACAAGATGAAGCGAAACAACATTTTGATGCTTTACAAGAAGAATTTTATGAGTACCTACCAATGGTTAAATTCGGAAATAAAACTACGATTACAACAGTACGTTCTAATATCGAAGGTATGGACTTCCTTCAAGGAATTATCCTTTGGAATGTAGATAAAAAATAGTGCATTAGCATTTTAAAAAAGAATACAGTCGTTGAGATATCTGTTGTAACGACTGTAT
>NZ_JBFUKT010000036.1:0-24595 GCF_056400705.1 Paenisporosarcina sp. P5_A11 | reverse complement strand
ATGTATGATTTACAATTGGATGCGTCAAAAGCAAATCCATTTTCAGATATCACTTCTGTAATGAAGAGTTACGATTCAATTCGAGCAATTGTGCAATCAGGCATAACAGTTGGTTATACAAATGGAACTTTCCATGCAAATCAATATATGACAAGGTTTTCATTCAGTGTCTTTGTTGCACGTGCTGAAGCGCCTAATATGTTTAAATAGAAAAGAAAGGAGTCAAAGCTAGTGCTTTGACTCCTTTCTTTTAGTTGAGTTTCTTGTAATACAATTGTAATGTAATCGTAAAGTAAGTTTCGCGAAATATCTGATATTATTAAAAATAGGTTGTAAATCATAGAAACATGATACATAAGGTTGAAAAACATAGAAACATGTAAGGATTTAGATATAAAATTATTATATGAGGTGGAAAATGAAGAAACGTATTATTCAGATGATCATCACTGTGTTATTGATTTCAGTAGCGCCATTTATGACGACTCAAGCCAGTGCTGCAACAGGAAATGAAATTGTGGACTACGCCAAACCATTACTAGGTATCAAATATCAATACGGTGGATCGACTACATCCGGATTTGATTGCTCAGGATATACATCTTATGTATACAACAAAGCAGGTATCACTTTACCTAGAACAGCTGCTTCTCAATACAGCGAGGGGACGTCAGTCTCCAAATCAAATTTACAAGCTGGAGATTTAGTATTCTTTAATAACTTAGGATACACGTCTCACGTTGGAATTTATGTTGGAAATAATCAGTTCATCTCTGCAACATCTTCAAAAGGTATTGCAATTGTTAGCATAAATGACCCTTATTACTGGGGAAAATATTACATAGGGGCAAAAAGAATCGCTAAGTCAACTGTAACAACGGTATCTGCACCAAAACCGTCCTTGCCACCGGTAACAGATGGTAACTTTGTGGATGTTGCATCGAATCATCCTGCTTATACAGCAATCAAATCATTAAACATTAACGGTGTGATTTATGGATATGAAAATCAAAATTTCCGTCCAAAAACTGAGGTAACACGTGGTCAAGCAGCAGCAATGATTAACAGAGTGTTGAAATTAACTCCATCAAAAAAGGTAACATTTACTGATGTTGCATCTAACCACTCATTTGCAAAAGATATTGCCGCAATGAATGAAAACGGTATTCTTTTTGGATATAATTCAGGGAAGTTTGGAATGTATGAAACAATAACAAAGAATGAATTAAATGCAATTCTGAAACGTGCATTTAATAAAGCAACAGTGTACCAAACATCAAGTTCTGTAAATGCTAACCGTGCTGATTTTGCATCAGCCTTATATAAGGCAATGGCAACTAAATAATACCATTTCAAATAGAAGTCATTCGTCCCACCATAGACGAATGGCTTTTTTATTTCTATTATAATATGGGTAATAGTCTTTATCTATTCATAAATTACCCAATTTTCCTTTTATTAAACCTACTTTTCTATTAAAATGGAAATAGTCACAATAATTGGAGGAAATGAAAATGATACATATAAGAAAGGTTATACTTCTTGTTGTCATGTTAACGTTGGTAATTAACGTGTTATTGACTACTATGACGGCAAAAGCTGATGACATTTCGGGCAAGTTGGAACTAGAAATGAGAGAAGCTGTAGAAAGAGGCATTCTCTTTGGGTATGCCGAAGGTGAATACCGTCCAGAAGAACAAGTTACTAGAGGCCAATTTGCAGCATTCATGGAACGAGCTTTGAAGCTACCCACTTCAACAGGAAGCTTTATAGATGTAAGACCGGATTCGAAATTAGCTCCATCGATTTATGCAGTTGCTAATGCCGGTATTATGATTGGTAGTTTAAATAATACGTTTAATCCAGAAGCGCCGATTACACGTGAACAAGTCGCTATCACAATTCAAAATGCACTTACTTATAGTGAAATGGAATTAAATCCAACTCGTATGGATTTTGCGGATGCGAACTCAATGACTTCAGTTACGTTGAATGCTGTATATAATTCTATTACATACAAAATCATTAGTGGATACGATGAAACGATAAATGGACAGTTGACTTACAATTTTAAACCTGATTTTTATGCTACACGTGCTCAGGCTGCTGCTTTCATTATTCGTCTATTGAAAGCAAAGGAAACCTATGTTCCTCCAGTAGAAGTGGATCCAAATTTGTATCAGTTAGCTGTAATTAATAATAATGAACTAGTCAAAACTGAAACAACATATAAAACCTATGATGAAGCTTTGAAAGTATTTAGTGAAAATACTAAATATCAAGGATTTTATAAAGAGAATGAATTGATTCGTGTTCGTAATGGTTTTGCTTTTGGTAATAAAAAAGCTGCAAATGGAAATCCTGACGCAACCACTGTCTATTTAGACTATAATGATTCCTACGGTTTTAGAACTTCTGTAACAGGAATTGAATCAGGCAGAGAAATGAGATACATGGGCTCAAACGATAAATTTATTAAAGTACAAGTTGGAGCAACTGTGGGTTATGTGAAACACTCAGAAACAGAATTAGTACCCTCTGTACTTGCTAAAGGAAGAGATTCATATTCTGTTGGTCAAGGGGGAACATTAATTCATAGAGTTTACAATTTCAGAACAAATAGTGCTGGAAGTTATGCAGTAGGTCCTGCACCGTCATTTATGACATCTGGTTTTACGTATTATAGTCATGATGGTGTTCATTTTATGAATGACAAAGGACAAGGAATCGGTACACATTTCCCTTACTTCCAGTTCCTTTCTGTACGTTCAGAGACAAAATATTCAGCTTCAGAAATCGATGCATATATTATGAAAGTATTAGCAGAGAAAGAAGTGCAAAATCCAACGAAGTATAAAGATGCAACTAAAAAGTCCAAATTAATTGGTTTAGGCACATTTTTGAAAAAGTTAGAAGATGAAAAACGTATAAATGCACTGATGATTTTATCTCTAGCTATTCATGAAGGCGATTATGGCATGAGTGAGACTTCACAAGTATGTAACAATTTGTTTGGTTTGTATAAAATAGACTCCTTAAGCAAATTGTGTCCCACAGAAGGAACATTTGCTTCACCGGATTTAAGTGCATTGCATTTAGTAGATAAGTTTTTAAATCCTGGCTATATTGAACCAGGAAGTTCCAATAAACCTGTTGATTTCCGTTCGAATGGTGCGGCTTTTGGTAATAAAACCTCGGGCTTTAATGTCCGCTATGCAACTGATCCATCATGGGGAAGTAAAGCAGCGGGTCACATGTATTCGATTGACTTGGCATTGGGTGGAAGAGACTATAAATCTTATAAAAAGATTGCTTTAACTAAATTAGATTCAACTACAAATGTTCGAGTAGCAGCTTCTACTAATAKCCCTATTCTCTTTACGTATGCTCGAAAACATAATGGAGTCTATTCAGATAATCCACCAATTTCATATCCTTTAGGTTTTCCAATGACCGTTGTAGAGACGGTTAAAGGTGAAGATGGTTTTGAATGGTATAAAGTGTTTTCTGATAAGTTATCTACTAAGTATGGTTATATCAGATCTGATGTAGTAAATACTATTTCCTACTAATAAAATAATAACCTCACCCACATATTTGTGGGTGAGGTTATTTATATTTAGAGCAATTACGATATTTTTGCTTTTTCAGATAACCAAGAGACAAATTCTAAATATAGGAGTTAATTTTAAAAACTATCAGTATGATTGCCTAAAGATCCAAACACATTATTTTGATCTTTTCACCATGCTCAACATACGATTAAAACCAGTTGGATATGTTATTTTCAATGCTACTGCATAAACAACAATGCCCATAGGCACCAATACCGCTAACTGCAGCAACGAGTACCAAGCTTCAGTACCTAATACGACTTTAGCACCCCAGACAACCAATCCCATAAGTACAGCTGGAATGATGACTCGAACACTCATTCGTGCAAAGCGGTTAAACTCTTCCATTCCTAAGTCCTTATAAACTACAATCATCGAAACGGTGAAATAATAGACACTGACAACTGATGCTGCGAATGCTAAAGCAGGATAGCCATAGTCATCCACTAACCACCAGTTTAATAGGAAGTTTATTAAGATCGTTGTGACACTTATACGKAACACAACAGCTGTTTTACCACGTGCATACATCGACTTGGATAAGATTAACTGCATACCTTGGAAGACGATAATAGGTAAGTACCATAGTAATGCAAGATACGTATTTGCTGTATCTTCTGCTGAATACTTTCCTCGTTCGAAAATAAATGATACTGCAGCATCCCCTACTACTAATAAACCAATAGCAATGGGGAGGAGAGTAACTAGCGATATCTCCATCCCTCGGAAAAAAGTATTTTTAAATTTCTTTAAATCCTCCGTTTGTTCGCTCATTAACGTGAAGATGATTACCGCAAGTGTCGTTGCATAGATAGCATTCGGAATACTTACGAGCAATGAAGAGTTATTTAAATAAGTAACGGCACCATTTGTGACACCTTCACCAGAAGCGAAAGCTTTATTGACAAATAAGTTGATTTGACCGACAACAGAGTTTAATAAAGAAGGAATAATCAATATGACAAAAGCTTTTTTGAAATCCTGTTCCATTTTAAAATCTAAGCGCCATTTGTAATCAGAGCGGCCTAAGAAGATTAATTGAATAATTAGACCTAAGATCGTCCCGAATACAAACCCATAAACTAATGAATAGATTCCCCACATATCACTAAACAACAAGGCGAAAATGGCAGCCATTAAAGTTGCTAATAGTTTTGCTAACTGGGAAGGCACAAAAATACGGCGTGACTGTAAATACGAATCTAACAATCCACTTAATGCTATAAGTACCATAAATGCAAAGAATATTTGCGTCATTTCAACGGCATATGGTGCGATTCCAGGTTTCATATTAGGATAAATGATGGGCACAAACTGTTTAGCAAAAAACCAGCCAATAATACTTATAAAACCAAAGATAATCATCGTTGTGTTAAGTAAGGCATTTGCATTTTGTTCGCCAGAATCTAACCCCAATTTTTTACGCTTTATATATAAAGGTAGAAAAACATTATTAAAACCAGTAGAAATCATGGCTACTACTAGTGTAATAAAACCAAAAGCAAGGAAATAGCCATCCGTTTCATTAGATGCTCCAAATTCTCGTGCGACAATCGCTTCTCTTACAAATCCTGATAACTTTAACAACAAAGCAAGGCCGGTAGTCCACAAGGCTGCTTTTTTTAAACTACTCACTATTTTATCCACCTCATACTTAGAAAAGCTCCTTGCAAATCTGCAAGGAGCTTTAGATTATTTAGAAACCGCTCGCTTATAAATACTTTCATATTTTTCTGCTGCAGCGTAGTGTGAATATTGTTCGATAATTTTGGTTCTTGCAGCAAGTGCTAACTGTGAACCTTCTTGTGGATTTTCAAGTAGGTAAATCATGGCGTTAGATAAATCTTCTACATTTTGCTCTTCTACAAGAAGTCCGTCTTTTTCGTGATCGACAATTTCTTTTAATCCACCGACAGCACAAGCAATAAGAGGAACTCCTGACCCCATCGCTTCAAGCGCTGAAATCGAAGTTGCTTCTTCAACACCTGCACTTAATATAGAAGGAACTAAGACAACGTCACTTAGAGCAAAGTACTCAATCATATCTTTATGTGCGACTGCACCTAGTAATGTAACGTTGTCTGCAACACCTAATTCAACTGCCTTAGCTTTAATTTCATCGAACATTTCACCTGTCCCGGCAAAAACTATTCGAGCGTTCGGGAATTTCTCAAGAACAGGAGGGAATGATAACACTGGATAAATAACTCCGTTTTTACGAGTTAATCGACGCGGTACAAAGAAAACTAGTTCATCTTGATTTATACCATATTTGTCTCGGAATTCACGGCGATGTTCAATTTCAGGTTTAAAGGAATCAACATCAATAAAGTTTTTAATCATCGTTCCGTCAACTCCGGTTTCACGTTTCACATAATTTTTAATACGTGTATCCACGGTAATTACTTCTCGAGTTGTTGTATAGCCACTGCGTTCAACTGACATCAGCTTTTCTGCATGCTTAGATCCTTCTGCAACAGATCCTTTAGAGATACCTTCATATGTTAAATACCCATGAACGGTCGTTACAGTTGGAAGACCAGCTGCAATAGAAGCACGTGTAGCAAATACATCTTGAGCGTTGACAATGTCATAAGCTTTATATTTTTCTTCAAGTAACATTTGTTCCAAAAAGTCTTGACGACGCTCTAATGTCCACACGTAACCAGCACCTAAAGACATCTTATTTAAAATGAAAGAAGGACCACGTGCAATAAAATCCCGTTTCCATTTCGGAACATCAGAGAATGATAATGTATCCACATGATGGCCTCGAGCTTCAAGACCTGCTTGTAAAGTTGTCATGTGAGTCGATAGACCACCTAAATGAGGATAGTCATACGACGTGACTAATAAAATTTTCATAAATGACAATCTCCTTTAGTTTCCAAATTTCTCTTTTAGTAAATCTAAGTTGCGCATAGCTTCACGACGAAGTTGGTCAACATTAGGTTTCATTGTTTGTTGTACAAGTTCTTTGTTATCTAATAAGTAAAGAGCGTTTTCAAGAAGTTTCACTTCATCAATTTCACCCAAACGGAAAGAGTAATCCCACATGCCAGAACGCATTAAGAAACTCTCTACTTTTTTATCATAACTAAAGCCTAAATGAGGAACGTCACTAAGTGCTGAGAAAATTAATGCATGCAATCTTAAGCCTACTGTTAAGTCAGCATGGCGAATGAAATTTAAGAACTGATTTGGTGAGAAATCTGAGCCAAGCATAAATGTTTTGTCTGCGTGTCTCATATGCGACAATACGTCGTTTGAGGCTGGCACATCGTACTTTCCTTCCATTGGAACAAATACGGGTGTCACTCCGCGTTGTTCAATTAACTCGTCCAACATGTGCGCCATTTTTTCTATATAGTCCGGATGTTCAAACCAAGGGCGCACAGTGACTGCGACTATTTTTTCGTTACCTTTTAAAGGAAGTGATTGATACGCTGAGTCTTCTTCATCCGCACGAAAAGCAAATACGATATCTGCAGTAACAACCGTCTCAGGACGTTTTACACCTAAGGAATGTAAGTAGTCTTTCGAATATTGATCACGGACCGTTACAAAATCAGCTAAATTAGCTAATGATTTCATGAGGATTTTCCCCCAAGTCGAAGTGACAGGTCCAATCCCTTGTGAAAAGAACATTACTTTTGTTCCACAAAGTTTTGCTAATAACACAATTAGTAAATAATAAGGAAGAGGACCGAATAAAAATTTAGTTGGATAGGTGTCTTGAAGTAACCCACCACCTCCAGAAATTAATAAATCAGCATTTCGCAAAGCGTTTACTTTTTCTTTATTCTGATGTCTCCATCCACGATATATAGATTTTACGCCATGTTCTTTTGCCGTTTGTTCAGGTGACAAAGAAAACACAGTGATATCGGGATTATTTAATTCAGAACGCAAATTATCTACGATCGCTTTTAGGATAGCTTCGTCTCCTGTGTTGCCAAGACCGTAAAAGCCGGATAGTACAATTTTCAAATGAAGTCCTCCTTAAAATGTGTGTTCAATCAAAAGCATAAAAGTGCTGATTGAACATCCTCATAACAAAAGCTTCCACGCAAAGGTGAAAGCATCACATGTCCAAATTTTATCACTTGTAACGGATGCTATGCAACTAAACAAAGAATCTGCTATACTATATCAATTGAAAGTGAACGAATTGAGGGTGTAAAAAGTGAAAGAAACATACTTAGGCGTAGAAGTATCGCCATTAACATATGAAGAAATTGTGAACGAAATAGAAAAAAGAATGATTGTTCATGAGCAGTCGACGATTATTGCAGTGAATCCAGAAAAAGTAATAGTAGCGAATCAGGATCCACAAGTCAAAACACTCATTAATGAATCAACATTTCAAATCCCAGATGGTGTTGGAGTCCTATTGGCATCTAAACTAAAAGGTGGGAAGATTACTTCTCGTGTAACTGGGGTAGATATGATGGGGAAGTTGCTCGACTTTGCAGCGCTTAATGGCCATTCTGTTTATTTTTATGGTGCAAAAGAAGAAGTAGTTACCAAAGCGATTGCTGAAATTAAAAAAGAACGACCATTATTACTTGTAGCAGGCTATACGAATGGCTATGAAAAAGATGAAGTAGCTTTAGTTCAACGTATTAATGATAGTGGTGCCAAAATTTTATTCGTTGCATTGGGTAGTCCTAAACAAGAATTATGGATAAAAAGAAACCTCATGAACCTGCCAAGCGTTCTTGTTTTTCAAGGAGTTGGTGGTAGTTTTGATGTGTTTTCAGGAATGGTAAAAAGAGCACCCGCATTTTTTCGTAAGTTTGGGTTAGAATGGTTATACCGACTTGGAAGTAATCCATCTCGCATTAAACGCCAACTGAACTTGCCGATTTTCTTATGGCGTGTATTAGTAGGTAAGAAATAGCTTAGCAATTTATAAGTAAGAAGAATCTAAGTGGAACTGGCACAATTACATACACTTATTTATAGAAGAAACTCATAATTTTTCAAATCAGAACAGAAGGAGCACACTCATGAAAAAATCCATTTGCGTAGTCGGCCTAGGTTATATAGGATTACCGACGGCAGTAATGTTTGCGAACAACGGACATCAGGTTCACGGTGTAGATGTAAACGAAAAGGCAGTAAATATGATACAAAATAAACAGTTACATATCGAAGAAAACGGATTACAAGAACGACTTGATAAAGCAATTGATACTGGTTCATTAACAGTTTCAACTACTCCTATCAAAGCTGACATCTTTATCATCGCCGTTCCATCTCCGATTAAATCAGACAAAACCGCTGATTTAGAATATGTGCGTCTTGCTACAGCTTCGACAGTACCGTTCTTAGAAAAAGGGAATTTGGTTATTTTAGAAAGTACAGTGCCTCCACGTACAGTGCAAGATGTAATGTTGCCTGAACTGTATAAAACCAACTTTGAAATTGGTACTGAGCTGTTGGTATCACATTCTCCCGAACGCGTCATTCCGGGGCGTGTATTTGAAGAATTAGTTTCGAATGACCGGATTATTGGCGGTATTAATGAAGAATCTGCTAAACAAACCACGGATCTTTACAAATCATTTGTAAAAGGAACCATGCATGAAACAGATGCAACAACGGCTGAACTTGTAAAAGTAATGGAAAACACATATCGTGACGTGAATATCGCATTTGCTAATGAATTGGCTAAAATCGCACAAAATATTGGTGTTAACATTTGGGAAGCCATTAAACTGGCTAATTTCCATCCACGAGTAAACATTCATATGCCAGGTCCAGGTGTAGGTGGTCACTGTATCGCAGTTGATCCTTGGTTCTTAGTAGAACTAGATCCAGAGCAAGCAAATATTATTCACTTAGCGCGCAAAACAAATGATGGTATGCCTTCTTACACAGCGCAGTTAACAGCAGACATTTTAAATGCCAAAGGGGTTAAAAATCCTAAGATTGCTGTTTTCGGACTAGCGTTTAAAGGAAATATTGATGATATGCGTGAGAGTCCTTCGGTTGACGTGATAGAACAACTTAGAGAACGTCAATTGAACTTATCAGCATTCGATCCGCATATTAAAGACAACAATTTAATTGAACAAACTCAAGATCAACATGAAGCGTTGAACCAAGCATCAGCTATTTTAATTTTAACGGACCATCAATCTTTTAAAGACATGGATCCTGAAAAAATAAAAACGCATATGACGAACCACATCATAATCGATACAAAAAACTGTATCAATCGTGAAAAGTGGGAGTCTGCTGGCTTTGATGTATATCTTCTTGGGGATTCGAAAAACTAAGGGAGGGCATTGATTTATGAAAAAAGTCCGTAAAGCAATTATTCCTGCAGCAGGTTTAGGTACACGTTTCTTGCCTGCTACAAAAGCAATGCCAAAAGAAATGCTACCTATAGTAGATAAACCAACGATTCAATATATTGTAGAAGAAGCGATTGCTTCAGGTATTGAAGATATCATTATCGTAACTGGGAAGGACAAGCGTGCAATTGAAGATCATTTCGATTCTGCACCACTTCTCGAAAGTCAATTACATGAAAAACAGAAGTTTGACTTACTTGAAGAAGTTCAAAGTTCAGGAAAAGTTGAAATTCATTACATTCGTCAAAAAGCACCTTTAGGTTTAGGTCATGCAGTATGGACTGCACGAAAATTTATTGGTGATGAACCATTTGCTGTATTGCTAGGTGACGACATAGTCCAATCAGAGACTCCTTGTTTAAAGCAGTTAATAGACAACTATGAAGAAACGGCTTCTTCCGTAATAGGTGTAATGGAAGTTCCAGAGTCTGAAACACATCGCTATGGAATAATTGACCCTTCAGAACAACAAGGTTCGCGTTACAAAGTTCGTAAATTCGTAGAAAAGCCGACGCAAGGTACAGCACCTTCTAATATGGCGATTATCGGTAGATATGTGTTTACTCCCGAAATCTTTAAGTATTTAGATGAAATGGAAGTAGGTGCAGGTGGTGAAATCCAGTTAACCGATGCCATTGAAAAGCTAAACGCTGAACAATCGGTTTATGCCTGCGCATTCGAAGGAAATCGGTTTGATGTAGGTGAAAAACTTGGATTTGTTGAAACGACTTTAGAATTTGCTCTTCAACGTCCAGATTTGAAAAATGAGTTAATTGCATTCATGAAGAAAAAAATCGCACAGTATGAGTAAGGCATCGCGAGAAGATGCGATTTCCTTACTTACTTTTGGGGAATGGAGGATGAATGATGAAAATACTGTTAGTTGCCAATATGTATCCATCATCTGAATTTCCTAGTTATGGTGTATTCGTAAAAAATACAGAAAATATATTGCTAAATGAAGGCTTTCAAGTCGACAGAGCTGTTTTGAAGAAGAAGACGACGAAAGTTTCCAAGATGATTGGATATGCCTTGTATTACAGCAAAATCCTGGCTAAAGGAATGAGCGGAAACTACGATGCTATCTATGTCCACTATGCTTCTCATAACGCAATGCCTCTATTGTGGTTGAAAAAACTTAAGCCTTCCGTTCGGATTGTAACAAATGTACATGGTAGTGATGTTGTACCAGAAGTACCTTCACAACAGAAATACCAACCATCAGTTAAGAAATTGCTGCAACAATCTTCACTCATTATTACACCTTCACACTACTACGAAAAATTAGTACAACAAAAATATGAAGTGACTACACCGATTCGAGTTTTCCCATCAGGCGGTGTCAATGCCGAAGTATTCTACCCCAAAAAACCTGAACGAAAAGAGGTTTTATCTCACTTAGATTTAGACCCTGCCTTCAGATATTTCGGGTATGTAGGTCGTCTCGATGTGGGCAAAGGCTGGGATCATTATTTAAGAGCGATTTCATTTTACATAGATGAAAAACCTCAAGAACGACAGCGCACTCGTTTTATTGCAGTAGGTTCAGGTAAAGATGATGATGAATTTAAAGAGCTTGCAAAATCACTAGGCATTGAAGATGTCATTGTTCATTTTCCACTTATGAAACAATCTGACTTAGCAAATATATATTCAGTTATTGAGGTGTTCGTTTTTCCAACTACTCGTAAAGGGGAAAGCCTTGGTCTTGTAGGTCTTGAAGCAATGGCTTGTCAAACTCCAATAATTGCAAGTGCAATCGGAGGAATTCTTGATTATGTTCAAGATGGTCAAAACGGGTGGTTGTTTACACCAGGTGACGCTGTTCAGTTAAAAAATTTGTTCAATAAATTCGATGATCTGACTCCTGACAAGTATGCAGCCATTTCACTAGCAGCATACACAACTGCTTTACAATATGAACAATCTGCGATTCAATCGAGATTATCTGCTATTTTCAAAGAATTGAATCTAATAAATAATGAAAGAGGACTTTAACTCGTTATGAATCAAACTAAATTTTTAATCTACTTTGTCTCGTTTCTTATACTCCAACCAGTTCTTGATGTATTAACAGCAGGATCAATCTTACTTTTAAATTCAAGCATAACAATTGGCTTAGTCCTGCGCTTTGCTTATATGGCGTTGATGGGTGTATTCTTAATATGGATGGCCCGTTCGAATAAATTGGCACGAGGATACATAGTATACTTAGTTGGCCTTGCAATTGTAATTGGAATAAACATCTACATAAATATGGATGTTAAAAACCCTTACTATTTATTCCAAGAGTTAAAGTTCTTTAATAAAGTCGTCTACTTCCATATCGTTTTTCTTGGCTTTATGATTGTCTACAAACAATTGCAATCACGTGATTGGGATATTGAAAAGCATACAACGAAGTATATGTGGCTATCTGGATTAATCATTGGAGCAATATTTATCATCGCTCAAGTTACTGGAACTAGTTTACCAAACTATGCTCACACCAAAGTAGGTTATTCTGGTTGGTTCTATGCAGGCAATGAAATTGGTGCAATCATGGCAATCGTTTTACCGATTCTTGCACTTTATGCAATTGAACGCACCTCAGAGGTTAAAAAGCCTTGGTTTTGGATTCCGTTTGTGATGTTATCTCTAGGTATGCTAGCTTTAGGAACCAAAGTTGGTTACGGTGGAATTTTAGTCGTACTTCTTTCTGTGTTAATTGGAAGTATCATTATGTATGTGTTTATGCGACTCAAAACAGATCAAGTAAAATCTAACTTAATCATTTCATTTGGTTTAATTGTTTTACTAGCAGCTTCAACACCATTTACACCTGTATTTGGAAATATGTACGCTCACTTAGGAATTCTGAATATTGATATAGGAGATTCTACCGATGAAGAACCTGTGTTGGATGACAATGGGGTAGAAATTGTAGATGAACCTGCTATTACGGATGAACAAATTCAAAATCTAATTTTCAGTTCAAGAGAAAAGTATGAAAGAGAGTTTAATATTGTTTTTAACGCGTCTCCTATATCTCAACAATTGTTCGGAATGGGTTTTGCAGGTAACTATGTAGAACCTGAACCAGGCAAAGATTTGAAAATGATTGAAATGGATTTTCATGATTTATTTTATTCCTTTGGATGGATTGGTTTTATCTATTTAATGGGTCCATTCTTCTGGTACACTGGGAAGTTCTTATTCCATTTCATTAGCAATATCAAAACACACTTTACCTATTTGTATATTTTGTATGGTGTTGCCTTTTTGCTGGCAGTGGGAATCGCCTACACAGCAGGCCATGTGTTTACAGCACCCGCTGTGTCAATCTACATTGCTGCTATCTTAGCTATGTTAAGTGTTCGAGAAAAATTGATAGAAGACAAAGACTAGAATTTTATAACTTTACAAATAGTTTCTAGACTTATAAATAAATCTTGATTCCCAAATAAATACCGTAAAAGTGTATTAATAATTGATGACCAAAAATAATTAACCCACTTTGAATGTAAGATTATTCTTCTATCATTAATGTTCCAAAATTAAAATGAGAAACCAGTAATCACATGGGACTGACCCCTTAAAATGAGACAGGGTTAAAACACCTTTATTTTAAGCAGCCAGTTGCCTGTAACCTACCGGTGACTGGTTGTTTAATTTTGTTTGAATTCGGATATTGTTATAATAATAAATGTAGTCTTTCACGATACTTTCTACGATTGCCGTCGTAGTCCGAGTAATATTGTGAAGATAGAACCTTTCCGACTTTAAAGACGAGTGGAAGGATTCAATCGGGGCATTATCAGCGGGCGTTCCCTTTCGGGACATGCTCATGGTAATGCCTTTTTCTTTTATTTCGGCTTGATAGGCATAAGACGTATATACAGACCCCTGGTCACTATGAAGAGTACAAGCTACCAGTGAGGGTGGCAATTGATATAATGTATCTAAGACTAGATTAACACCTTGTCTGTCTGCTATCGTAAATACGCCGATCTCACCGTTGTATAATCTTTGATGCTTGAAAGATAAAGCATCTTCTGACCAAAAGGGAAGTATGTGATATCGGTCACTAACTTTTTAAAAGGTTTATTAGCTTTGAAATCCTGTTTTAAAAGATTATCTGCAATGTGGTATGATTGCCAGTTGCTTTACGTAAAAGTCCCGTGATTTTACGGTAACCATACGAAAATTGATGTTCCTTACAAAGTAAACCAATTTTGTTTTCTAAATCAGTTTTCTTCAACTCATTCGTAAACTATTCTCTCCATCTATAATAGGTTGATCTTGGAATGCTTAATAAGCGACATATTTTTGTAATGGTCATTGTTTTCTTAAGCTCTTTAAATGCTTGTAGCGCTATTGGTACCCCAACTCTTTGTACTTTTTTAAACCTCAATGTGTTGTTTTAAATAGCGATTCTCCGCCTTTAGCTTCTCCAATTCATCGACGTGTTCTTGTCCTTTACCGAAGGTATATTGTTTACCAACTGGTTGTTGAAAACGGTGTATTTCTCCGTTTCGATACCATTTCATCCAAGTTTTTAATTGTGTCTTATTTTTTATGCCGAGACTCTCCATCACATCAGCTACAGGAACGCCCGCCAATCTCAATCGTATTGCTTCTTCTTTTACTTCCACCGGATAACTAACTCTTGTACCCATAGAAAAACACCTCCAAGTTGGATTTAGGTATTATATACCCTAATTTCAACGTAAAGGTGTTTTTATTTGTCTCAGCCTCTATGGGGTCAGTCCGCATGATTGCTGGTTTTTTTGATCTCCATGAAGATCAGATTTGTTATAAATAATTAGGTACATATTCAAGTACTGATATTATTTACTTTTATTCAATTCTTCTCAAAAGACAAAAAAGAGCAGCCTTAAAATGGGATAGCCGCTCTTTGCTAGTTTAATTAATTCCCTTGTCCACCAAAACCAATCAATGAGACCCCAACCATGATCAAAAGGACTCCAGCAATTTTCGTCCATCCAAGAGGCTCGTTAAAGATGAAATAGGCACCAAATACTGCGAAAATGTATGCTAGGGATTGTACAGGGTAGGCAACGCTTAATGGAACGCGTGTCAAAATAAAGAGCCATAATACTGTGGCAAATCCATAGAGAGTCAATCCTGATAAAATATATGGTGAAAATAAAAGTTTAATGATCTTACCGACTGAAGAGAACGAAGGTTCTTGTTTCATCATGCCTATTTTCCATAGGAATTGACCGCTTACCAAAATCAACGTGTTAAGTAAGATTAAGAAAAAATGCGTTAAGCTCATTTCAATTGCTCACTTTCATGTAACTCGCGAATTTCTTTTTGCAAAAATGACATTTCTTGAATCAGTGTTTTCATTTTCTTTTCTTGTATGGAAATTACAGTTGTATGATAGACCAAAAATGAAAGGACGACTAAAAAGGCAAACATGATAATCAATGAAGGTGCGTAAAGGATGCCTAACTCTAATGATAAAGTATTGAACCATGGGAGTATAAAAGCAGACAAGACGCCTAAAATAGCGAAAATTAACCAAATAAATGCTTGTTGATCGTTTAATTTGTTTTTTGATGTTAAAAAGATGACTTGAATAAGAAATAATAAAGCTGCAACTACAACCAGTATTTGAACCATGTGCACGCCTCCTTACAAATATGATCGAATGACAGAAAAAAACGTCACTTTGAACATATAATAGATAGATTTTGTTGGGGTGATTGAAGAAACGCCACCTTGTCTGGAGCTCATTTCAACAGGTACTTCAATGATTTTCATTTTTTTTCGTGTAAGTTTAACAATGACTTCAACTTCTGGATAATCAACTGGATATTCATTTGCAAAATATCGAATGACATCACGGTCTACAATTCGGTACCCTKAAGTAGGATCGGAGATTTTGACGCCTGAAATAATTCGAATCATATTGTAAAAATAGTAAATTCCCGCTCGTCTAGAATAACTTCCTTTATAGGAGGTCTTTTCTACAAAGCGTGACCCGATAACCATGTTAGCGTTTGTTGTTTGGATAGTATTCACTAGCTTTTTTAAATCTTGGGGATTATGCTGCCCATCTGCATCTAGTTGGATCGCATAATCGTATTCGTGACGCTCTGCGTATTTGTACCCAGTTTGCATCGCTCCACCTATCCCAAGGTTTACTGGTAATGTAACATGGTTGTAGTAATTTTCTTGTAAAATTTTCCTTGTTCGATCCGTCGAACCATCGTTGACTATAAGGTAATCGTACGAACCTAATGATAATAAAGACTGAACTGTTTGTACTATTGCTTCTTCTTCATTAAAAGCTGGAATGATAATCAGTATATTTTTCTTCATTTTTCCACTCACCTTGTAAATTATTCATAAATTAAGTTTAACATACAAATCACATAATAAATGGTAATATTATATGAATATACAATTTAAAGGAGAATTATGTTAATTTATGAATAGGCTATTAAGACATAAGGGATTATTATTTATATTATTGTTAGGATTTAGTTTACGTTTAATAGTTTTAATCACAGAAGGACCTTTGCTAAGTATCGATAGTGATGATAAAGGGTATATCAATAGTACCATTGAGTTTTTAAAAGGAAACGGTATTACTTATTATAATCCAGAGGAACCAACCATACATATTTTGCCTGGCATTACTTATTTATTGTCACCTTTTTTGGTGCTTGGCTATAACGAAATAAGTATGACCTTCATCAAATTGATGATGATTTCATTTGGTCTCGTGTCAATTAGCCTTACATATGCAATAGGTCGTTATTTATTCAATCGATTTGTTGGATGGATTGGCGCGTTTTTACTAGCGATTTATATACCTCAAATTTTGACGGATAACTTAGTGCTGACCGAAGCTCCTTTTACAGCTGCATTTTTAGGTTTCTTTTATTTTTCATTCCGACTGGCGGACGAGCCACGAATGAAGTGGTTTTACTGGGTGATCGGATTGTATTTATTTATGCTATATTTCCGTCCGACAATCGCATTATTACCTATATTGTTGTTAATTTATTTTATTTTGAAAAAATACCCGTGGAAACTTGCTTTAAAACAATTTGGCGTAGCTGCATTCTTACTGGTCCTGATTATGAGTCCTTGGTGGATACGAAACTATATCCATTACGATGAATTCATCCCGTTATCAGGTGGAGCAGGTAACCCATTGCTCCTTGGAACATATCAAGGCCATGGCTACAAATTCACTCCTACTTATAAAGAGGTTGTAGCTGAAATAGATTTAGCAATGCAAGGGGAAACTCGTTATGCGATTCAAGAAGCACAAAGAGAAGTAGCACAACAACGAATGAAATTGATTCGTGAAACGGAACCAAAGTGGTTTTGGGAAACATATATTAAATTAAAAACAGTAGTTCAATGGAGTTCTCCATTTTACTGGATTGAAATCCTTGATGTGCCTTTAGATAGGATGCAAATAATCTACAAAAAAACGATTGTCTATTTATTCTTGTTCAGCTGTATTGCACTACTTGTTTATCCAAGACGTTGGAAAGAATGGATATTTGTCGGTTCGTTGATTGCCTACTTTACAGTATTAAATAACATATTCTTCGCATATCCTCGGTATAATCAACCGTTATTACCATTTTTGTTTATTTTTGCAGGAGCTGGTGTAGTTGGAGTAGTTCAAAGGATAAGAGAGTTTATAGTAAGAAGAAATCCCGCTCATTAAGGCGGGATTTTTTTGTTATATAAGAGTTAAAGAAACGTGAGATATTAAATTCGTTTAAAATTCCCTTCTCTTTATCTAACTTGTACACAAAAAGAATCTATAACTTTCACATAGACTTTGATAGAATAGGCAAGTAGTGAAATTTTTTAGACTGAAGGTGACTTCTTGTGATTTTTAATTCGTTTGAATTTATATTTGTCTTTCTACCGATCGTGTTAGCTCTTTATTACTTAATCGGTCGCATACATATTCCATTTGCAAAAGCTTGGCTGTTAGTTGCTTCTCTCTTTTTCTATGCATATTGGAACCCTGCTTACCTACCACTAGTATTGATATCAATGGTAATTAACTATGTTATAGGATCATATTTAGGGAAAAATGTAAAACCGAATTTACGGAAACCAATTTTAATCGTCGGTATTGTGTTTAATGTAGGATTACTGTCTTACTATAAATATTTTGATTTCTTTATTAAGAATGTAAACGGTATATTCGACACCAATCTTCCGTTACTACAAATTTTGTTACCACTCGCTATTAGTTTTTACACATTTACACAAATTGCCTATTTAATCGACTCATATCGTTCGGAAACGAAAGAATATAGTTTCTTAAATTATGGTCTTTTCGTGTCATTCTTTCCGCATCTTATTGCAGGCCCGATTGTTCATCATAAGCAATTAGCTCCACAATTTAATGAAAAGCAAACCTATTATGTGAATTATTCAAACATCTCAAAAGGGCTGATGATTTTTGCCATCGGTTTATTTAAAAAAGTGGGGATAGCCGATATGTTCGCAGAGTGGGCCAACACGGGCTATAGCAATGTGGAAGCTTTGACATTTGTAGACAGCTGGATCACCACTTTCTCTTATACACTACAGCTGTATTTCGACTTTAGTGGATACTCTGATATGGCCATTGGTCTTGCTCTATTATTCAATGTCGTTATGCCTATTAACTTTAACTCTCCTTATAAAGCACTGGATATCCAAGACTTTTGGAGAAGATGGCATATTACACTTTCGAATTTCTTAACGACTTATTTATATATCCCGCTTGGCGGAAATCGTAAAGGCTCGGCACGGACCTACATCAATATTTTTATCATTTTCTTAGTCAGTGGCGTTTGGCATGGAGCTGGGTGGACATTTATTGTTTGGGGCGTCATGCATGGACTTGCCAGTGTAATTTGCAGATGGTGGAAACGTGCTGGTTATCACATGCCTAAAATATTAGCTTGGGCGACGACATTTTTGTTTGTTCATCTTGCGTGGGTATTTTTCAGAGCTGTGTCATTTGGTGAAGCTATCACGGTTCTAAAAGCGATGTTTGGCTTCAATGGAGTGTATTTACCTGTAGCAACCAGAGAACTCTTCCCAGGAATTAGTGCTGAAAGGTTTATCACAATGCCATTTGCCGATAATATTAGTATGTTACTGATCAGTGTCGTCTTTGGATTGTTATTGGTGTGGTTTGCTAAAAATTCAATGGAAATTATGGAACAAAAAAAGCGCAATATTACAATGGCGATTTTTGTTGCTCTATTATTATTCTATAGTGTCACGCAGCTTCAAAATGTAAGTGAATTCTTGTACTTTAATTTCTAGGAGGAGATTCCATGAACGATAAAAAGTTTACCATAACGGTCATGGCGATTTTCGCCACGTTGACGTTAACTATAGTGTCATTCAATTATTGGATGGATCCACTATGGAATTTTGGACATGCACATGCTTATAATGATGTACAAATAGTAACTGATGAACGAGAACAAAAGACCGCCAATCAACAATATGTTCCAAAATCAGCTAATACCTTATTAATCGGCAGTAGCCGAAGCACCTATATTCATACCACCGGATTTAAGAAATGGGATGTCTACAACTACTCGGTAGCGAACTTATCCATGCGAGAGTATCAGTCTATGATGATGTATTCTTTCAAGCAAAATCCAGACTATAAGCGAGTTATTCTAGGTGTCGATTTTTTCAAATCAAGCACACAAGAAGCCAGTGCTCCACGATCCATTGCAAATTATGAAGCGAAAGTAGAAAAACCATTCTATCGAGCAAAAAATTTACTTTCTTATGACGTCCTAAAATATTCGGTAGATAATTTCAAATTATCCTCAAGTGACGAGATATCGAGAGATCGTTTATACAACCGACAAGGCAATGCCTTTGCTAAGAAATTAACAGAGGAAGAAACATTCAAGCAAACAGTAAATAAAATCACAAAATTTGAAGATACGTTTTATGGGGAACACTATGTTTATTTTCCTCAATATAAAGAAGTCATGACAAACGTGCGAGATACACATCCGGAAGCAGAAAAACTTGTATACACGACACCCATTTCAACTGAACTCTTTAAAGCGCTAGTCTATACTGATTTACTAGACGAATATGAAATTTGGTTGCGTGACTTGGTGGATGTCTACGGTGGTGTTTGGAATTTCATGTATCCAAACGAAGTGACTAACAATATTAACAATTATTACGATGGTCATCATTTCTATCCTGAGATCGGCGATTTAATTGCTGCTCGAGTCGAACAAGGAGAGTCAGCAGATGTTCCGAAAGATTTTGGGGTATATGTGACAGACGAAAATGTAGATGAACATATGGAGTATGTAAAAAAACTAGTGGATGGATTCCAAAAATAAGAACCTATTTACATGGAAAGAGAATCTAACTTGGATTCTCTTTTTTTTGTTTGATAGGCTTTTGAACCATTTTGGAATATATGTTTATCTGCTAAAATTCTTCCTTTATACTAAAATTACAAATAATTAATAAAAGGGAGAATGGCATGAAGCGTATTTTTTCGACAATAAGTTTTATGATAATGCTTTTGATTCTATTACCAAATTTAGCAAACGCGGAAACAGCATTACTTACAGGAAAATTGTTACAAGAAGATGTACCTTATTATGCGGAAGAAAATCTTGAAAAACCAGTAGGTTCATTAAAAGGAATGAATAGCTTATACCAATTCTCTATAACTCCTCAAGCAGAATGGGTGAAGGTACAAATAGGAGGAAAGAACTTTGTTATTTCTGCATCTATGATTCAGTCCGTCGATCAAACTTTGCCACAGTTAGCGTTGGATCGAGCAAGATTGATTGATACAGTTGCACCATTCACCATATACAGTGAAGCGAATGTGGCAAGCAAAGTACTCGTCAGTAGTCAATTTACACAATCAGTCCAAACACTTTCTTATGAAAACGGATTTTTTGTTGTGAATGTTGGGGGCCGCAAAGGATTCTTAAAAAGCGCTGACGCTGTGGTCAAATTTGCGAAGCCAGCCATGTTCATAGAAGTGCTTAAAGATGTTCCTTTATATGAAGTGAAAAATCGACAACGCTATCAGTTTGGAGCTTTAAAAAAAGGAATGATTTTTAAACGTACCAAACAAGTGGCTAATTGGCATCAAATTGAAATGAATGGACGAGTTTATCAAGTTGAAGTATCCCATACATTTCCTTCTGCAAAAGAAATCACTCTGAATGCAATACCGAAAGTGGTTTATCCAGCATCTGTTATTACAGAAGTCAATGCTCCTGTTATAAACGGAGCAGGGCAACATATTGGAACACTGAAAGCTGGACAAACTGTTCGCTTAGCCAATATTCGTAATAACTTAGGTTATATAGATTTTATGGGGTCCTTAGCATATGTTTCTTTGAAAAACGTCAAACACACAAATTTGGTGCAGCCGAAGAAAAACATTTCCGTCCGTGAAATGTCCTATTGGCTTCAGATGTATGCTGGTATGTATCCTGAGTTTACAAAACTCGAAGTAATTGGGAAAAGTGTCGAAGGGCGTGCCATCTATGCATTAAGATTGGGCAATGGTAAAAAGGAAATCATCATGGATGGTTCCTTGCATGCACGAGAACACATGACAACAAACTTGTTACTTGAAATGATTGATACTTATTCCCTTCATTATTTAAATAAGTCTTCATATGCTGGATATAATGTGCGAAAAGTTTTAGATCAAACGAGTATTTGGTATGTACCTATGGTGAATCCAGACGGTGTCACTCTTGTACAAGGTGGCAAAAACGCTGTAAAGAATGGTGATTTGGCAACGCGCATTAATGGTTCAACAAACTTTGCACGCTGGAAAGCGAATGTGCGAGGAGTGGACTTAAATGATAATTTCGATTCAGGTTGGAGTCTCATCAACAGCACTATCAAGAAACCAAATTATATGGGATACCGTGGACCGAGAGTCTTTTCAGAACCTGAAGCAGTCGCTGTAAAGAGTTTTGTAGAAAAGCATAATTTTAAATCTTATATTTCGTATCATACTGCAGGGCAAGTATTGTATTGGTTCATGTTCCAACAAGAAGCGCAGTTGGCGAGAGACGTACAATACGTTAATCAATTGAGCGCAATCACTGGATATTCGGTGATGTCCCCTATGTATAAACGAGGATCAGGTGCTTCAACAGATTGGTTTATTCAAAAGACCAAAAACCCAGCCGTAACAGTTGAAATCGGGCCTTACACAGGTGAAAAGCCAGTGCCGATTGTGTATTGGGATCGGATTTGGAAACAAAATCATAAAGTCGGGTTGCATGCTGCCAATGAAGCGGCGATACGAAAATAATGGAGTGGGGAGTGGGGTAATCGCATTCTAACTTATGCAGTTCCTGTTTATTGGCAAGAGGATGTAGCAACCATTCAACATACAGGAAAAGATAATGTAACAGGGTATGAACTGTTTCTGATTAACGGAAAAACCACTGATTTATTTGAAAGGAATACCGGATATATATATAGAAAGTAATATAAGTTGAACTTTGAAGATTTTTTCAAAGTTCAACTTTTTTTATTGGACTGGGTAGTGAATCGTTTTTAGATGCGAATAACAAATAAAAGATTAATTGAAAAAAGTAGTACATTATATTCATTTATTGGATATATCTACTATTTGTAATATTTATGATATATAATTGTAATAATTGAAACATAATTGTTAAAAAATTGGGATTTAATATAACAAGTGATGCTTCGAAAAAATTATCAAAGGAGTGGGTTTTACATGAAAAAAAAATTGGCTTCAATCGCACTGGGAATATTGGTGGCGGGATCATTCACACAAGGGGCTGAAGCAAGTTCTAGACAGTCAATTTATACAGACTTGTCGATGAATAATACTTTCTATGAAGACGTATATACCATGAACATGAAGGATGTGTTGGAAGTAGAATATATAGCCGCGGGACTGAAAATCAATCCTTCAGTTATAGTCACACGTGGGGATGCAGCGCTGATGCTGTATAAGCTACTCGGGATGGAAACTGAATCGACTAAAGGATTTCCTGACGTTAGTCCAACAAGTTCATATTATGATGCAATCAACACAGTTGCATCACGTGGAATTGTTAGTGGATACAAAGACGGGACCTTCCGTCCTAAAGAAAAATTAACTCGTTCTCAAATGTCACGCATTCTTGCAGGTGCATTTGAATATACGATCAATACCAATGCAACCGTGCCATTTACGGATGTTAATGAACGTTGGGCGCCTTATGTTGATGCCATATACCGCAATGGGGTAACAGCTGGTGTGACGAAAACATCATTCGCACCTGATAAACAATTAACACGTGGTGAAATGGCAGCTTTCATGAATCGTGCGTACAAGAAAGTTCCTGGTTTGTCTTACAATGATGATGAAACAATAAATACGGTCAATGAAGCAATAAGTAAATCTCGAAATGTATTTAGCCAAGGACTCGCACAATATTACCCGAAACAGAAAGCTTCGAATATTTCTGCTGACATGGCACTCCTTACTGTGGATCCATTTTTATCAGATGCATTAGCTCTCTATGAAACATCTTGCTATGGTTGTGATGGACCAGGTCTTATGTACAATTTTGAGTTTGCTTTGCCGTATGAAATTCTCTTGAAATCTAATACATTATTAAAGTTGGAGGCAATTGTACCAGCGGGTGTTTATAATGGCGGCCACCGTGCTACAATCGAGTTGATCCGAAAAGGTGAGTCTTGGAAAATCAAATCGTACGTAGAGCGATTATTAACGGATGACCCACTGAACCTAACGATTGAACAAACTATGGAATACTTGCGCTATGCAATTCCAAAAAACTGGAATGAAGAAGTGGTAACGATTGAACATAAAGGAAAAGAACCACGTTTTGGATTCGACCTATTTTTAGTCAATGGTAAAGAAACTTATTACTTTAATGTAAATACAGCTGAGCTTAGTAAATACATTGGAACTTGATTAAATCACTTAGCTAATTAAAAGGAACTTATCTTATATATTGGCAAGTTCCTTATTATATTTTCCTTTTGAAAAGTGCCTGGCACCTTTCTATGTTGTCTCGGATGTAGAAGTAGCGTTTTAATATGTAAATCAGAAAAATAATAGATTAACTGAAAAAGTAGTACATTATAATTGATTATGGAAATTATTAACATTAGGTAATCGATATGATATATGATTTTAACAATTGAAGATCTATGGGATTTAGTACAACAAGCCATGGCGAAAAAGACTAAAGGAGTGTTTTACATGAAAAGAAAGTTGACTTCAATTGCACTGGGAATACTGGTAGCAGGATCATTCACGCAGGTAGCCGAAGCAAGTTCAAGACAGTCGATTTATACAGATTTGTCAATGAACAATACGTTCTATGAAGACGTATATTCCATGAACATGAAGGATGTGTTGGAAGTAGAATATATAGCCGCGGGACTGAAAATCAATCCTTCAGTTATAGTCACACGTGGGGATGCAGCGCTGATGCTGTATAAGCTACTCGGGATGGAAACTGAATCGACTAAAGGATTTCCTGACGTTAGTCCAACAAGTTCATATTATGATGCAATCAACACAGTTGCATCACGTGGAATTGTTAGTGG
>NZ_JBFUKT010000035.1:0-24917 GCF_056400705.1 Paenisporosarcina sp. P5_A11 | reverse complement strand
GGTGTTCCGGGAGTACAAGGTGAAATTGGGCCTCAAGGTCTTACAGGCAAACAAGGTGAAACTGGGCCTCAAGGTCTTATAGGCAAACAAGGTGAAACTGGACCTCAAGGTGTCCAGGGTATACCAGGTGAAATTGGGCCTCAAGGTCTTACAGGCAAAAAAGGTGAAATTGGGCCTCAAGGTGTTCCGGGAGTACAAGGTGAAATTGGGCCTCAAGGTCTTACAGGCAAACAAGGTGAAACTGGGCCTCAAGGTCTTATAGGCAAACAAGGTGAAACTGGACCTCAAGGTGTCCAGGGTATACAAGGTGAAATTGGGTCTCAAGGTGTTCCGGGCATACAAGGTGAAATTGGGCCTCAAGGTCTTACGGGGATACAAGGCGAAATTGGGCCTCAAGGTCTTACAGGCAAACAAGGTGAAACTGGGCCTCAAGGTCTTACGGGCATACAAGGTGAAATTGGGCCTCAAGGTCTTACGGGCATACAAGGTGAAACTGGACCTCAAGGTGTTCCGGGCATACAAGGTGAAATTGGGCCTCAAGGTCTTACGGGCAAACAAGGTGAAACTGGGCCTCAAGGTATTCCGGGTATAAAAGGTGAAATTGGACCTCAAGGTCTTACAGGCAAACATGGTGAAACTGGACCTCAAGGTGTTCCGGGTATACAAGGTGAAATTGGGCCTCAAGGAACTCCAGGCCATATTGCCAATTTTGCCTATATATACAATACAGGTCTACAACGTGTTTCAAAAGATGCTTCTTTAATTTTTAACAACAACGGCGTTCGTACGGGAGGCTTTTTGCATGTTAAAGGTGAAGCGAGCATAGTAATCGAAAAAGCGGGTATTTATGAAATTAATTTCCAAGTTTCTGCTCTGCAACCTAATAAATTCACTCTTTTTGCTGATGGTATAGCAATTCCTTCTACTACTTTTAGTTCCACTATAGACAATCCACAAACTAATGGTCTAACCATATTGTCATTAACATCAAACTGCGAACTAACCTTACGAAATCATACTTCTACATCAACCAATGTGGATCTTCAAACTGATTGGTATGGCGATGATACCATTATAAATGCTGCAATAATCATAAAAAAAATTGCTTAATAATCAAGCGTTGCCCCTAGAGGTAACGTTTTTTTGTGTGTTTGAATTAACAAATGTAGGGAATAATTTTGATAACAATATTTATAGGAGGCTAACAATGACAAAAGATAAATATGAACAAATTCACTCAGAAATTAAAGGACAGACGCAAGATCAACAACCTGGACTGGAAACAGAGATGCATCCACAGCCAATATATGATGATCAAAACTATAAAGGATCCGGAAAATTAACAGGTAGAGTGGCGCTCATTACAGGTGGAGACAGCGGAATTGGACGCGCAGTTGCGGTTGCTTTTGCAAAAGAAGGCGCAAATGTTGCGGTTGCTTATTTGAATGAACATGAAGACGCTGAAAAAACCGTGAAATTAGTTGAAGGATACGGAACAAAAGCAATCAAAATTGCTGCTGATTTAAGCGACGATGAAAACTGCCAAAACGTAGTTGACCAAGTTATAGCAGAATTTGGTCAATTGAATGTATTGGTCAATAATGCAGGAAAACAATTCCCAACAAACGATTTTTTAAAAATCACACCTGATCAATTACAAGAAACATTTTCGACCAATATTTTTTCCATGTTTTACTTAACACAAGCTGCTCTTCCCCATTTATCTAAAGGAGATTCTGTTATCAATACATCTTCGGTCACCGCTTATAAAGGGTCACCAAATTTAATCGATTACTCAGCGACGAAAGGTGCCATCACAACATTCACTCGATCACTAGCCTTGAACTTAGTTAACAAAGGCATTCGAGTAAACGCAGTAGCACCTGGCCCTATTTGGACACCTTTGATTCCTGCTACATTTGGAAAAGACGAAGTGGCCAAAGCTGGGGATGACACACCTATGGCAAGACGTGGTCAACCCGCAGAAAACGCGCCCGCTTATGTATTTTTAGCATCCACTGATTCGAGTTACATGGTTGGACAAACTATTCATGTAGATGGTGGAGACTTTGTTACTTCGTGACAAGTGAATATAAATCGGTTAAATCCAAACTAATTAAAAACCCATCGAAATGGTTCGATGGGTTTTCCGTATTTCACTTTTATTTTTCACAAGCAATTAAATCTTTATCACGGTCACTTTTCTTATTTAAATCATATAGTTTTTGATTAGCATAAGGTTTATATTTAGTAGCTCCACCTTTATTTTTCACATTAGAGGCGCGAGAAATTCCACCTGGATAATCTTTATTAATTTCTGTACAATTTTTATAAGTTTTATATGTTACTTTTTTTGCTGCGTCTACTTGTGTCGCTCCCATAAAACCTGTCACTAAAACAATTGACAGGAGCATTGCCATTCCCTTTTTCATTAAATAATTCCTCCAAAACTCTCGATTGCCAATATCATACATTAAAAAAGGCCTATGTGTCTATATATATTTTAGATATAAAGTTTTAGTTATAAACAACAAGAAGCCCGCCGAAATTATATCTTCGGCGGGCTTCACTACTTATTTTGATGTATTAACGGAATAAAACTCATTAATATCTTTGTAATATTTGTTTAATGAATGAGTCGACACTTCATACCATTCCGCGATTTCTTTTATACTCCAATAAGGCCCTTCAAACAATTCATGTTCTTGACCAAATCGAATTGCGCCAGCAGCAACAGCCGCTTCTTTTCTAGCGTTTGGTTGGCTAGTGACTAAGTAATCTTCGATAATCGTCAACAAAGGTTTTGGATTGCGGTTTTGATTCTCCAGACGCTCCATAATGTCAATTAAGATGCCTGCTTCAAATTCCGTAAATTCTCCACCACTATAGCCATTTTCTCCAAGTCGTTCCCAAAAATCAATGAGATGTTTTTGTAAAAAGATAGATGGATCTTCTTGAGTTGTTTCAGCAATTGATTTTACAAATGAAGTGACAACTTCTGAATGGTCTGTTGGAATGAAAATCAAGCTTGAAATTGCTAAATGGTGATTTTCTTTTAGACTAACATCTGGCAATGTGAAGCAAAATACGTGCACGCCAAGTGGCACAGGTTTTTCGCTCTCACGTTTAAGATAAAGCATTTCGTTCGTAAATATATTTTTGACTAACATAAATTGTTCTTCAATATTCATCACTTCAGCAACAATGACAGTCGGTTTTTTCCACTGTTCTAAGACATTCTCCACAGCTGGTCGAATCGATTTCTTCTGTTGTTTTTCAATATATTTCAACCATATTTCTGGTTTCGTGTGAAAGAAAAATTCATCGATGGCAATAGCTTCAATCATTTCTTCGTGCAAGTATCTATCTAATTTAGATTTCCATTCATTGATTACAGTTAGTAAATCAGCTAAATCTTTTCGTTCTGGATATTCATCATAAAAAGTTTGGAGTACGCGATCTAACTCTTCCGAACGAACTTCTTCAATCGAGACCGCTTCTTTTCGCTCACAACACTTTTTGTATTTTTTTCCGCTGCCACAAGGACACGGATCATTACGTCCAACCATTTAAAACACGTCCTTCAATTATTAAAGTTTACGCCCTAGTGTAACATGCATCCGCCCTCGAATACAGGGGACAAAGGGCGTGGGACTTAGGGAATGCCATTTCTATGAGCGGTTTTGTGTCGACTATTCGCGGTTCCATGTCGTCTATCCACGTTTTCGTGCCGTCTATGAGCGTTTCTATGTCATCGTCTACTCGCGATTAGCTCTTTTCAACTCCATTTCTCCATCAAAATCTCAATCCGAATCTGGAGTGGTTTTGATATTGTTAGATTGCTTTGTGGTTGAATGGGCATTTTCCTTTGATGGGTTCAATGTCGTCTCCGATAAAGAATTGTTTCCATTCGTTGTGATTCGGATCTCCAAAATGACTTATGTCTGGATGTGTAGGTAATTGATCCCAAACCTCAACTCGTTCACGTACTTTTTCACGTGACATGATGCCGCCTTTTTCGGTTCCTTCAAGTCCTTGGAAAATCTTCCGAGGTTGGAATCCTATGATCATTGAGTTCCCTAAATGACGCGTTTTTCGTTGTTTATACGCTGGTGCGTTGCCAAACACGAATATTGGTTCACCCTGGAAGCGGAAATCCCATAAGTGATGTGCGGGATCAAGTGGTGCGTCTTTTGGCCATTCTACTGAATCCACTTCATGTAAATACTGTAAAATGTCCCAAAATTGCTTGCGATATTGTGGTAAATTTCCTTCAACTTTAAATGGTTCAACAAAGACAAATAAACCATGGCGTTTGTGTTTAGGGTTTTGGAATAAATCTAAAAACCCTTCCACTATTTTCGGTAAATTAGACCAATCATCTTGTGTGATATAGCCATATCGCAGTTCGCCTTTTAACTCGCCACTCATTCCGAAATAGCAAGGAAATGTTTTATCGGTAACTATATTATGAAATGTTTGATATTCATGAAGTAACCATTCTGGTAAATCTGCTCTTGTAGAAAAATCTTCTTTCGTTAGTAAAGCTTGTTGTTTTGTTAACATACATTTTCCACCACCCATACAATTATATGTTACGAAATACCCTTTCGTAATCTTATTAAAACTAATTTCATCTTAAAAAATCTTTTATTTTTCGAGTTAAAATTCCTTCAAATCGGGAATAACAAGGAGACTAAAACAAATTAATGGAGGAAAAAGGATGAACATGGATAGAATCGATACAATTCAAACGAATTGTCAGAGTGAATATGACGTTTTACGAAAAGTAATCGTGTGTGAACCTCAATTTATGGCCATTGATGAAATTATTAATGATGTACAAAAAAAATATAAAAATGACAATATAAATATCGATCGTGCGTTAATTCAACATAACAATTTTGTTGCCAAAATGCGAGATGAAGGTGTGGATGTCATCACATTAGTCGCCAATTCTTCATTCCCAGAACAAGTATTTACAAGAGATATTGGCTTCACGTTAGGAAACCAAACTTTTGTTTCTGAAATGGCGAGTTCGATTCGTCAAGGAGAAGAAACCATTCTTCAAAAATGGTTGGACACGCACCATGTACCTTTTCAAAAATTATCACAAAATCATATTGAAGGCGGCGATGTAATCATTGATGGGAAAACCATCTATATAGGTCTAAGCCACAGAACATCTCAATCAGCCATTGAACAGCTAAAAGCTGATTTACCAGATAATGAAATTATTATGGTTCCTTTTGACCCGAAATATTTACATTTAGATTGTGTTTTTAATACCCTTTCTCCAACAGAAGCATTAATTTTCCCTGAAGCTCTTGAAGCGCAAACATTGAACTTCCTTGCAAGTCGTTATCAGCTAATTAAGGTCAGTAAAGAAGAACAATTTACAATGGGCACAAATGTGTTATCTATCGGGAACAAAAAAGTCTTTAGCTTACCGATGAATCATCAGGTAAATGAAGAAATCAGAAGACACGGTTATGAGGTAATTGAAGTGGATTTCTCAGAAATTATTAAGTCTGGTGGTTCATTTAGATGTTGTACGATGCCTATTACACGAGGCTAAATAAAAAGCTTCAGAATTTGGGAATCATAATCGCCAAAAAAGCCCGGTCGCTAAAACACCGGGCTATTCCATTTTGTATTTATATGATACCTTGCCATCTTAAGATGATTTCTGCGATTAAAGCCGAGCCAACAAAAGTTCCAAAAAACACCATCAAAGCAACTATGACACTACGGATTCCAAGTTTACGGAAATCAGCCCAATTGGAGCCTATCGAAATTCCAGCATACGCTAAAATGGGAGTTGCCAAGGCTAATATACTAACTTTTGACGTCCATTCTACGACAAATTCAGATCCTGGTACCCATGGTAATGAAATGATGATTCCTATTAAACCTATATAACCCACTGCAGGTAAGTTTCCAGGAACTATCTTCTCCAGAATTAATCCTATCACACTCACGACGATTAAAATGATAATTCCTGGAATCGCTTCCCAAGGGAGAACTTCATAGCCGATCCAGTTACCTAAAGTCGCAACAATACCGAAAACGCCTAAAACTAATGTCCATTCAGTAATATTTTTAAACATTCGGATTGCCTCCTTTATGTGTTACTGATTTTCGGTTTTTTCGATTTGACATTAGTGTATACAGTTTCTCTGTTAAAGGAAGCCCCACGAAAATACTGAAAAACAAACCTGTTCCTAATGACAATAAGTTACTTGCACCTGCAAAAGCGACAATTTGATCTTCCAATTCAGGGAATGCTGCTACTAGTGAGCCGCTTGCTGCCACCATCATACTTCCGCTTCCTACTCCTGATGCCATAGCGAAAGACAAAGGGTGAATAGGTGTAGTGGTTGCTAAAAAACCAGCGATTAAACCTAAGAAAACTGCGCCAAATACAGTACCAAAAATATATACAGCCATGACTCCACGAGCTTCTGGTGAGTCAAATCCGAATTTATTAACGATCAAACCAACATTCGGTTCCCTTCCAATTGAGTGAGTCATACCTATGCTCTCTCGTTTAAAACCGAGCAATACCGCAAGAGGTAGGGCAAAGAAAATCGTTCCTAAATTTCCGATTTCTTGTAGAACTAACGCAGGTCCTGCCGCAATTAATGCTTCAATTTGAGGTCCAATTGTCACTCCAATTTTCGCAATCAGTAACGTCACTCCAAGGACAATCAATGGTTCAGCATTTTTAGCCATTTTTTCATTAACAAGTGGTGTAAAGAATAAAGCTAACCCAATAATAAATGCATATACCATCGGTAACAGCAAGATAACCCCTGGTCCTACTTTAAATGAAAACTGTCCAATTGCTTCTGTAACACACACGATGATAAATACTACAGCATGCAATCTCCAATCTTTCAAAATACCCCTCAAGTCTGCCTTCCCCATCAATTCCCCAACTCTCTATTATTTTTCTATAGTAAACTACCAAGCACCAACACTTTACTCGGCCAAAAACCTCTAGAAATAAGACTTTTACTCTTTATTGCTCCATACATTTTTCAATAGCCTGTTTTAAAACATGTGCACTGATGGTGCAATCTGTTAGGGTTGTCCATTCGGCCGGGTTATGACTTACACCATCTTTACTTCGTGTAAAGATCATGGCTACTGGAATGTGGGCACCAAGCATCATGGCGTCGTGTCCTGCACCACTGACGAGATATTGTTTATTGATTTTCATTTCATCGAAAACGGAATTTAATATTCTTGTCATTTCGTCACCAATTGGGACTGGTGGTGTGCGCATTTTTTCGGTTATTGTCACTTCTACATTTCGGGACGTCGCTATTTCTTGTGCTTTATTTACTACATTAGAAACGATTTGGTCACGCGAATGTTCTTCGATATCACGAATATCGGTGATGAGGGTAACTTTCCCTGGAATCACATTTGCACCATTAGGTTCAACTTGCATTTTGCCAACCGTAGCGACTCCGGTAGTACTGACCAATAATGGGGCATTTTCAATATATAAAATGAGTTCGCAAGCAGCTGTCAGTGCATCTTGGCGATCATCCATTGGCGTGTTGCCTGCATGTCCAGCCTTACCTTCGTAAATAATTTCTGTCCATGATGGGCCAGCTATTCCATTGACGATTCCAACAGGTAAATTTGCTTGCTCTAGTTTTTTTCCTTGTTCAATATGTACTTCGATAAATCGCTCGATACCCAGATTTTCTCGCTTCGCTTGTGTAAATCCTTCTAATGTTTTGCAAGTAGTCGCTAACACTTCTTCAAAAGTGAATCCATCCGCATCTTTTAATGTAACTTGTGTTTCCATGTCTAGTGCACCTGTCATGGCGCGACTACCGGTTAATCCCCCATTAAATCGCGTGCCTTCTTCATCGGTAAAGATGTAGACTTCATAAGGTTTCGTCGGAGTAATTCCTTGGTCTTTCCAAGATTCCGCAACTTCAAGTGCAGTGATGACACCAAGTGGTCCATCGAAGTGACCGCCTTCTGGAACACTATCTACATGAGATCCCGATGCTATTGAATCTGCGTCTTTATTTAATCCGGCTATTCGGCCAACCACATTTCCAGCACCGTCTTGAGTAACGGTCATTCCTGCGTCTCTCATCCAATTCATTACTAGTTCTTTGGCTTGTTGCTCAAGAGGAGAAAACCCTACTCGAGATACCCCATGTTGTGCAGTCAGTCCGATTTTTGATAAATCACCAAGTCTCTTCGCAATTCGTTCACCTGAAACTCCATTATGTGACCATGATTGATTGTAATCGGAAATTAATACTTTTTCTAAATCATATTGAACACCCAAAATCGCTACCCCTTTATCTATCTTTATATAATTTTTTACTAAGTTTATATTATTCACTTGGCATATAGCCCACCACTTCATTGGTATTAAGATCCACTAAAATCAAAGGTGTACCAACTAAAACATTTTCCTTATCTTGAAAAGAAACGGCGGCTACCTCTTTCCCTTCGTAATCAGTGTCCAGCATTTCATAGTTTTCATCCGCTATTATTTTTTCTACTTTTGCGCTTTGCCAATTTCCTTCAGCTGGTTCACTCCACTCTTTTTCCTGGATAAATTCCCATGCAGCTTTTCTTATTGATTCATAACCATCTTCACTTGTATTCTTCACTGCCTTTTCTGCATTGGAACAACCAGCGATTAAACAGAGTAGAATTGTTAATAACAACAATTTCAGCTTCATGTTTGCGTTCCCCTTTTGTTTTTCTTTCATTTACTTAAGTACAGCAGTTAGCTCTGAAATACATGTAACGATACTTTCTCTTAAGTCTTCATGGGACCAACTTGGGATGTTTCCATGTTGTATGGCAAGTTCATGCGACGCTGGAATGTGAATAAATCCTGATGGGATGTCTAGTTTGTTTTTATTTATATAATGTAGTCCTTCATACATCACGTTATTACATAAATATGTGCCTGCGGTATTTGAAATAGAAGCAGGAAATCCTAATTCGTTCAATTTCTCAACCATTGACCTGATAGGTAGTGTAGATAGATATGCTACAGGACCATCCGGTTGAATAACTTCGTCTCTCGGAGCATGCCCTTCATTATCTGCTTCACCATCTTTTATGTTTATGGCAATACGTTCAGGTGTGATTTTAGTCCGTCCGCCTGCTAGTCCGAGTGAAATGACTGCATCAGGCTTTATATCTTTTAATAACGAGATTAGCTGATTGCCTGAAGACTTAAAATCCACAGTCATTGTCTTCCCCACAATTTGAAAATCCCCTATACATTTTCCGTTTAGTTCCTCTACAATTTTCATTGTCGGATTTACTGTAAATGATAAAAATGGCTCGAATCCTGTTACTAATAAAGTTTTCATAATCATCACCTCATATTTAATTGGATAATTATAAACCAATTTCCGAATTATCTCAAAATAAACTCACTATGTATTTTCAGAATGATATCCAACTATTTAGACTATATGAACATTACATATATTTGTATTTTTTTATTGATAATAAGGAAAATAATACCTATAATAAATCCTTGTGAGCAATCACAACATTCACAACGGAGAATCGAATGCTTCCATTAAGAAAATTACATGTCGCTGGAAGAAGATCTCTACTAACTAGAACTATCATCATGCCATCTTCTAACTCTCAATTTCTTTCTCTTTTTTACAATATAATGAGAAGAAAATAACTCTAAAAAACTCACACTAAGAGTTTAGCCAAGAAAGAGCATCCTGAATTTTGGATGCTTTTTTCAATTCCTAATAAAACAAAAGAGCACTTAGACTATCTAAGTGCCTTTTGTATTAATCTACATCTTTAATCATGAACGTTGAAATTTCTGGGAATATTGACAAAAGAATAATTAATAGCACCATAATAACCGCGTATGGTATTACACCTTTTACAATTTCGTCGATTGTATTCGTTCGATCAATTCCTTTTAATACGAATAAATTTAATCCTACTGGTGGAGAGATCAATGCAAGTTCCATGTTTATTACCATTATGATCGCAAACCAAATTGGATCAAAACCTAACGCAATAATAATTGGATACAAGATTGGTAAAGTAATAACCAAAATTGAAATCGTTTCTAGGAACATACCTAAAATTAATAGGACAATATTAATCATGATAAAAATAATCCAAGGTGAAATATCTTGTGCAGTTGCATAGTTAGTTATAGTTTGAGGAATTTGTAATATCGTCATTATGTAACCAAGTAACATTGCACCTACAATAATGAATAAAATCAAAGCATTCGTTTTAACAGTTGAGATAATAATTTTCTTAAAGTTTTCCCAGTTCAAATTACGGTAAACGATAGCTGAAATTGCAAAACTTACTACCACACCTATAGCTGCCGCTTCAGTTGGTGTGAAAACACCAGTATAAATACCACCTATTACGATGACTGGTAACATCAGTCCCCAAATTGCAGTTTTGGTTGATTCCATACGTTCTTTCCATGTAGCAGGTTCATCTTTAATGTGGCGTGTTTGGTAAGAAGCAAAAATCATAAAGGAGACGGTCATAATTATCCCTGGTACAATCCCTGCAATAAATAATTTACCAATCGACTCACCAGTTACTGAACCATAAATAATCATCGGTACACTTGGTGGAATTAATATTCCTAAAGTCCCTCCTGCTGCAAGTAGCCCTAAGACGTGTCTCTTATTATATCCACGACGAACCAATTCCGGTAATGCCACAGAACCTACTGTTATAGCTGTCGCAACACTGGAACCTGAAATAGCTGCAAAAATTGCACAACAAAAGAGAGTTGCAATTGCGAGCCCACCTGGGAAATGTCGAAACCAACGGCTGGCCATTTCGTATAGGTCACGACCTACACCACTAATCAATAAAATTTGGCTCATCAGCACATACATTGGTAAGGCAGTCAATGAAAAGTCATCGAGCGCTTTATATGAAATTATCGGTACTTGCATAAAAGCAAACGTACCACCATTAAAGAAATACATCCCCGCTATTGCTAAAAAAGCGAGTGTAAATGCTACTGGTAATCCAAGTAATAAGAGGGTACCCAATCCACCTACAAAGAAGATATTCATATATGTTCCCCTCCTTTATGGATACCGCCGTCTATGATTTGCAAAGTAAATGCAAGGCACATAAGCACTCCCCCTACTGGAAGCATGATTTCCGGTAGGTACATTGGTATGCGCAATAATGAAGATGAAGTGACACCTAATTCCAACGTATTCATCACATGATGAGCACCATAAAAAGTGAAAATCAAACTAAATACTAACCCTAATGCATTTGACAAATAGGCAAGTAATGTTTTCATACGATCATTTACATTGTTTATTAATAAATCAACAGTTATGTGTGCATACGTCCGAACTGCATAAGCACTTCCTAAATAACAGCTTCCGATTATGGCGTAGATTGACAGTTCTGTTGCCCAAATAGTCGGTTTGTTAAATAGCCAACGTGAGATGACTTCATAAAAAATCATAAACGTTGTTAGGATAATGAAGAAACCAGAAATGTAAGCACCAATTTTAATAAGTAGGTCTGAAAAGTTGTATAGCGACTTCATTTTGGCCACTCCTCCTTACTGCTCAGCAACCATTTCAAGCAGTTCTTTTCCTAAGTCTCCAGAGTTTTTAGTAAATGCATCCCAAGCTGGTTTTGCAGCTTCTTTCCACTCTGGTAAATCTTCTTCCGGTACTACATATACTTCCATACCTTTTTCTTCTAATTGTTTTGCAGTTGCTGCATCTTCAGATTTAGCTTGCGAACGTATCCAATCTTCTGATTCTTTCGCGGTTTCAGTTAATAGCGTTTGTGTTTTCTCTGGTAGTCCATCCCAGAACTTTTGATTCACTGCTAAAATAAACTCTAAATATGAGTAGTTATTGATTGTTAAATATTTTGCTACTTCGTCATATTTTCTTTGTACCATTGCCGTTGTTCCTGATGTTGCACCGTCAACTGTATTAAGTTTAAGTGCCATGTATACCTCGCCACCGCCCATAAATACTGGCGAAGCACCATATGATTTAATCATTTCAGAAGGGATATCTCCAATACTCCGAATCTTTAATCCTTTAAAGTCAGCAGGTGACTCAAGTGGTCGTTTGTTATTTGCAAATTGTGCATATCCGTAATCAGCAAACATTAAAACTTTTGCACCTTTTTCCTCCATAGCCGAACGTAATTTATCTCCAAATTCCCCATTTATCGCCTCTCCAGCTTTTTCGTAGTTGGTAAATACGTAAGGTACATCGAAAATTCCCATAGCAGGAACTGTACTTGACCAAAGTGTTGAAGAGTTTACACCCATTTCAACGCCACCAGTAAGAATTGATTGGTTCATATCTTTATCAGTTAATAATTGACCAGCAGGATATACTTGAACTTTTACAGCACCACCAGATTTTTCCGTAACATCTTTTGCAAATTGTTCAATACCTTTTGCAATGTGGTGACCTGCAGGTAAGTTATAAGCTAAACGAATCGTTGTTTCTTCGTAACCATCTCCAGTTGCATTTACAGCTTTTGTTTGAGGTTTTGATGTATTACATGCTGCCAATAAGAAAGTCGAAACGATTAAGAAAGTGATTAATTTCATCCATTTTTTCATGCTAATTTCCCCCTTGGTTGTTTTCTTTCAACATGTCTTATGCGCCCTAATGGTTTTTTTGATGAAAGACTTGCGGCAAAGTCTGCTGCTTCAAGTAATTTATCAAAATCTAAACCTGTGTTAATGTTCATGCGGTGAAATAAATACACTAAGTCTTCCGTTGCTAAATTGCCTGCTGCCCCAGGAGCGAATGGACAGCCACCGATACCTGATACTGCGGTTTCAAAAATTCTTACTCCAGCCTGATAAGCAGCGTATGCATTTGCAGATCCAAGACCTCTTGTATCATGCAGATGAATGGCAACAGGAGTATCAGCTGTTATTTCTAAAACCTTTCTCATTAATCGTTCAACTTGGTCAGGTGTCGCAATACCAATCGTATCTGCTATCCCGATTCGATCGGCTCCTGCCGCTTTAACTCGTTTCACTAAATCCAAAACTTTCTTTTCAGACACTTCCCCTTCGTATGGACAGCCGAAGCTAACGGCGATTGAAAAGCATGTTTTAATTCCATCTTTTTTCGAGATGGCTTGAAGTGATTCAAACTGTTTAAAATTCTCATCGATTGTTAAGCCAATATTTTTTTGGTTAAACGTTTCAGTTGCAGAACTAACCCAATTAATTTCCGTGAGTTGATGTTCTTTAGCACGTTCGTATCCTTTTAAATTAGGTATTAGAGCGATAGGATTTAAGTCTTCAAACTTCTCAACGGCTTTCAAAACTTCCGCAGCATCAGACATTTGTGGAACTTTATTTGGGTGAACAAATGAAGTAACTTCTATGGAAGTTACACCAGCATCTAAAAGATGCTTAACCAACTTTTCTTTATCATTTGTCGATATGATATTCGGATCATTTTGCAATCCATCGCGCGGACTTACATCAATAATTTTCACATCTCCCATTTATATGACTCCTTGCTCTTTCAGTTTTTTGAACTTTTCAAAGGAGAAATTCATAAATTCTGTGTAAATTTCTTCGTTATGTTCTCCTAAACTTGGCCCACTCCACTTAATTTCACCGGGTGTTTCAGACAACTTCGGCACAACACCTGGAACTAAAACTTTTTTACCATCCGGCAATTCAATTTCTTGAAGCATTTCTCTCGCCTTATACTGTTCATCTTCAACAATTTCTTTAATACCATAGATCGGACCAACTGGAACAGATACGTCATCCAAAATTTGTTGTGCTTCTCTCAATGGATGTCTTTTCGTCCATTCTTCAATAGTTGCATCGATAAAATCCACATTATCAGCACGGCCCTGATTGCTAGAATAAATCGGATTATTCGCTAAATCTTTTCGACCAATTGCTGTCATCAAACGTTGAAAAATTTTGTCACCATTGCCCCCAATGACTAAATGCTTGCCATCATCACATTCATAAGTATTTGATGGTGCTATACCAGGTAACGTACTGCCAGTTCGTTCTCGTACAACACCTGTTAAGTCGTACTCTGGAAGAATCCCTTCTAGTAAACTAAAGACAGATTCGTATAGTGCAACATCAACAAGCTGTCCTTTTTTTTCTGCATCTTCATCTCTTGCACGAAGTGCCATGAGCGTTCCAATGACCGCGTATAATCCAGCTACTAAATCACCTAGCGCAATTCCTACTCGGACAGGCGGTAGATCTGGGTAGCCAGTTAGGTAGCGAAGGCCACCGATTGCTTCAGCCACACTACCAAACCCAGGTTTCTCTCGATACGGACCCGTTTGACCATATCCTGAAACTCGAGTCATGATAAGCGATGCATTTATTTTCTGTAAATCCTCTAAACCTAGTCCCCATTTCTCTAAAGTTCCAGGTTTAAAATTTTCAAGAACTACATCAACCTTTTCAGCAAGTTGTTTTATTATTTGCTGACCTTCGGCATCCCGCATATTTACGGTGATTGATTTTTTATTTCTTGATTGCACATACCACCATACAGATGTGTTATTATGCATCACTCGCCAACTACGTAGAGGATCGCCTTTCGTCGGTTCTTCAACTTTGATTACTTCTGCTCCAAATTCAGATAAAATTTTCCCAGCAAAAGGAGCGGCAACTAAGTTGCCTAACTCGAGTATTTTTATCCCATCTAATGGTTTTCGTTTAGACATTCTCAATCCTCCCGAGACTTTGAACTAAGTTTCATAAACTGAATGTAATCGCTTTGAATATGGGCTTTCATTAACTGCCTAGCTTTTTCTGGTTCTTGATGGACAATCGCTTGGAAAATTTGTTGATGGTCTTGCATCGCATGTTCTATGTGGAGCGGATTCTCTTCAATAATCGATTTCCTATAAAAACTATTAACACCGCGAAGGTGAGAAATCATGGAAACAAGAAACGGATTGGCACTTGCCGAAATAATGGTTTCATGGAAATTCACATTGGCATCATGAACTTTCTTAATATCATTCGTTTTCAATATTTTCCCTATTTGAAGTAAGTTGGTGCGTATCAACTCGATCTGTTCTTGAGTACGGCGCTCCGCAGCATAAAATGCAGCTAACGGTTCCATTTCTACACGACACTCATATAAATGTTGGAAATCTTGAATTGATGGTTCCACTACCGTTACTCCACCTGAAGAATTTACAAGTAAAAGTCCATCCTTTTCCAACATCCGTATAGCTTCACGAATCGGGCTCCTACTTACTTGTAGTTCTTCCGAAATCTTCTCTTCTATCAGTCTTTCACCTGGTTTGAGCCCACCCATGATAATAGATTCCTTTAAATAGTCATAAACTTGTGTTTTTAAAGTAGCTCTCTTTTTTACAATTTGCACGATGATAAACACCTCTTTTTAATTTCGTCGACTGTATACAATTTATCTCTATGTAAGAATAATCAAAATAATTAAAATAGTCAAAGGTTTTTTTATTAGTTATTCTTAGTAGCTGTTCTTAAATACCTTTTTAAATTAATGTTCCATTTCAATAAGGCTCTGTTATCTATTGGCTATGCTAAACAATGCTGTTCATATTGAAGATCAATCGAGTGAGTGCATTTGCGCTTAGCATGCAGCAAGTTTTGAAAAAAGAGAACAACAAGTATGTGGTTTTCACTCTTGTTGAATCATGCGGAATGTGCGATAAGTCCAAATGTACGATAAACGACAAGATAATTTGACAGAGCCTTCAATAAAAAAACCTTCCACATGAAGTGAAAGGTTTTGTGTTAGCAGATGAACCGAAGAAAATTATTCAAATTTAGTTTGAAAGATTTAAGCATTCATAAAGGATGTGTGAGTTTTGCAATTATTGGGTATCACTACTAGATAGAGGATTTAACTAAATTTAGTGGAGGAGTGAAGATGATGATGATAAAAGGAAATACAGGAAATAAAGGAAATAAGCGTTCATTATTAGTTGGCGGACTCGCTTCAATGGCCTATTTATATTTTCAGAAGCCGGAAAATAGAGACAAAGCAAAAATGATGTTGCAGAACACAATGACAAAAGTTTCATGTTTTATGGATTCTCGTAATGTTAAACAATCTCAAATGACCAAAGCAGGCTTCTCAGATMCGAACGATCCAGATKACAATCGTATGGTTGAAGAAGGTTCTATGACCAGCGTTCGATATTATAACGAAGAAGTACAAAGTAAAGATTCTAAATCAGAAGCCAAACAAGCATTTCCAAAATCTCAACAAAAACCTGCATCAGTATCTAAAGAGTCTTTGCCTGAAGATAATAATGACTCACCTGCAAAACAAGAAAATGCAAAAAGAAATCCGCCAAGTTAACTAGAAAAAAACCGTGAACCCGTTGGGATCACGGTTTTTTCTATGATTCAAACTTAAAATCCGCCACGCTCATCTACATCGTGATTATTTTGACCTTCTTGCACTTGAAGTTTTTCTTTTTGTTCCTGACTTAACTTTTCTTGTGTTTGAATTTTTTCGCTTTCTTTTTTGTTCGTTGGTGTATTGTTATCTTGGTTTTCTTTCACTTTACATCCACCTCTCTAATTAATATGTTGTCATAGTAGGTTTTTCCCTAATCCTCAAACTTATAACATATAAATTAAATAATTTTTTATTTTTGAGGAGTGGACGTAACTTGGAAAGCTACAAATTAATCTATTTTACAGGGTGGTTAAATTTTAATGTTTAAGTAGTAAAGCTATTAAGGCTAATCTTCGAGAAACAGTTTAACTTCATCAAATTCAATTCCATTTACACTTTTTTTCACAATGGTATAGCTCATATCATCTTTTAAAAGATTTCGTATTAAACTAATCCAAAAACTCGGCAAGAAAACACACTCTTGTTCTTTATTAATCGACTGAAAGACAGTTTCTTCAAAACTATGATGAATTTCAAGAACGACTCTTTTTTCATCTTTAGAAAAAGTTGTAATTTTCACGTTTCCCCAACCTGCATTGCGGTATAAATCGCTAAATTCAATTAATATATTCTCTAAATCGTTACGATTAGAAAAGGACTGACTAACTTTAATTCCTAAATCTGTTCCGAATTTTTTAAGAATCTCGTTAGTTTTCTCTCTACCTGCAATTTCATTTATTGACATCATTAGAATTTCTAATGCTTGATTCCATATAATAATGGCAGGTGCATCATTGTATGTTAATAAACCTTTTTCATTTCTCCAATTGATCTCATCACTATTTATTTTTATATGTGAAATTGAAGCTGACATCCTAAGACTCTCCTTAATTAATCAATGTGATTTTAGTTTAATAAATAAATACTTAATATTCAATAATACTAAATTTGACTGCATGTAGGTTTTGGATTCCTTATTCAAGTTCTAAACGAAGCTATTCCCATTCTCATTTAAAGAGTTGGCAAGTTTTCATAGGATCTCCAAGTTTTCGCAATCCCCAAGTAGTTTCTAAATATATGTCTACTAAAAGGTTCATTTGCCCAYCCATCGATTTAGCTATTTCAAGCGCTACAACACTTTCATAAACGACAGCCATACGCGTTGCCAAGTTTTTTGCTTCAAAGGTTTGCATGTCTTCATGAAAACTAGCGAATAATAATAAATCATTTTCTAATTCGCTTAAAACTTTAATAACAACAGGTTTTCCCGATGTTTCTGGCATTTGTTCCAAACGAGATCTCATCGTTTTGAAAAATATGGTATGAGCATTAAATTTCCGTACTAATCTCACGAATTCCAATCCCAAAATATTTGCGGTGCCTTCCCAAACAGTTAACACCTGTGCATCTCGCAGCAATCGAGGTGTCACGAAATCTTCGATATAGCCGTTGCCACCGTGCATTTCAATCGCTTCATGAGCAAAATGAATCGCTTGTTCTGCTGATTCTTTTTTTAATATAGCAATATATAATCGATTTAATATGATTTCTTCATCACTTGCTTCTTTGGCAACCACTCGGTCATATAACTGGATCAAATCAAATACTGTTGCTAGCTCAACTTTCAATTTGGCAGTCAATTTCCCTAGTGTATCTTGAATCATTGGAAATTCCACAAGTTTTTGTCCAAACGCATCTCGCTTCTGTGCATATTCGGAAGCCTCATTTAGAGCACGTCTCATTATCCCAAGTGAAGCGACGGTATTACAAATGCGCGATAAATTTAGGGCTTCCATCATATATTTCAAGCCATTTGCTTTTTCTCCAACTACATAAGCAAATGCTCCGTCAAACTCTACTTCACCACTAGGTACAGCTCGAACACCTAACTTATCTTTTAATCTACGAATTGAAATTCCGTTCAAAGAACCATCTTCAAGATGCCAAGGTACGGCAAAAAGCGTCAATCCTTTTGAACCTTCCTGGGCACCATCTATTCTAGCAAGGACCATCGCCACACCAGCCATTCCCGCATTCGAAGCAAAATATTTCTCACCGAATAATTTATAATGATCACCTTCTTTGACAGCCTTGACAACATTCGCCCCAACGTCTGATCCTCCCTGACGCTCCGTTAAAAATGTGGCACCTTCAAATAATTCAACATCTCCCGTTGCGCACACATGTGGCAAGAATCGTGCTTTTAATTCTTCATCTGCATAATGTTCAAGTAAGAACGCGGTTGCCATCGTCAACGTCACAGGGCAGTAAACCCCCGCTTCGGCTTGAGATAAAACATAGCCTTGTGCAAAACTATACAAGTAGTTCCCCTTGCGACCGACTTCAGGAATTTCTTTATGCACATACCCAACAATGCCGGTTCGAAAAGTTTCCTTTTCGGTTTCCTCATAACCTCCATTGACCCACACTTTCGAAACATCTTCACCATAGCGATCGAATTTCACTAATCGTGGTGAGCCTTCACGGTCCGTATGCTGAGCACGCTCATCAATTTCATTTGCCACACGTTCACCGAACTCACTTAATGCATTATGTGCATAAGAAAATAACTCAGGCTCCAACCCATTTCGCAAAATCCTATGTAGCGTCTCATCATTAGAATAAAAATTACGTCGTTTCATTTCCCATTCCCATTTAGAATAGTTAATTTCTCCGTAAACTGATGCAACAATAATTCCATTTCCAACTTCATCTCTTGCAATTCACGAATCTTCATATCAACTTCTGCCACACGGTTATTGCCATACTCAATGGTCCGCTCCAACTGTCTTAATCCCGTGCGATCTTGATCAAACAACAACACCATTTCTTTAATTTCCTCTAAGTTAAAACCATATTGCTTTCCTCGAATAATTAACTTCAACTTTGCACAATCCGCTGTTCCAAAAACCCGAATATTACTCTCCGTCCGCTGCGGTTGCAACAAACCTAGCTCCTCATAATAGCGAATCGTTCGTGTTGTCACGCCAAACTCGCGTGCAACATCAGCAATACTTTTCAAGCCCAACACTCCAGTCAGAGTTTTTATGTATTTTACCATTAACGTTAACGTAAACTTCAAGGATTTTAATTTAATATAAGAAAAAATACTCCGTAGGTAAAAAGCAGACAAAATAAACAGTGTTAGATAAAAACCAAATAAACATAATCCTCGCTTATTGAACATACAATTCTCTAAGTTAACAAATGCACCATAAATTTTCTTTCTATTCTGACTATTATTAACTTTGTTGACATGGTATTGTATTGAATATATAGTGAACAACATAATTAAATATGCGTTAATTCTTATCAAGAGATGTGGAKGGCCTGGCCCTATGATACCTCAGCAGCGGGTTTTTACTTTACGTAAAAATACTGTGCTAATTCCAGCGGACAATTATTTGTTCGATAGATGAGAAGAGTGTTCGAGCTAATTTTCTGTGGATGTATTTCCGCATTTCTTTTGCATACGTATGCCTCTTCTGTCTATCGACAGAGGGGGCATTTTTTGTTGTCCACCTCCCTTCTCTAATAACGAGCATGACATCGAAAGGGGCGACATCACGTGATTGAGTTTCAACAAGTAACCAAATCATTTCAAACAAAAAAACAAACGGTTGATGCATTAAAAGGAATCGACTTAACCGTTGAAAAAGGAGATATTTTCGGTGTTGTTGGTTACAGCGGCGCCGGAAAAAGCACACTCATCCGCCTCGTTAATCTACTGGAGCGACCAACAACCGGGCAAGTAATTGTTGATGGCCAACCGTTAACCGAGTTGAAACCAAAGCAGCTGAGAGCAGAAAAGAAAAAAATCGGCATGATTTTTCAACATTTTAACTTACTCAATTCTAAAACTGTTTTTGACAATGTAGCTATACCACTCGTATTATCGGGAACTCCAAAAACGATCATTAAAACTCGAGTCGAAGAACTTCTTGAATTTGTTGGGTTATCTGATAAAGAAAAAAACTACCCAGAACAATTGTCTGGTGGTCAAAAACAGCGAATTGGAATTGCCCGTGCACTTGCCACGAACCCATCCATTTTATTATGTGATGAAGCCACATCAGCACTGGATCCACAAACAACAAGCGCTGTTTTGCAGCTGCTCAAGAAAATTAATCAACAATACAATATCACCATTTTACTCATTACACATGAAATGTCAGTTATTCGAGAAATCTGCAACAAAGTCGCCGTCATGGAAGGAGGACTCGTCGTTGAGCAAGGGTCAGTATTTGAAGTCTTTGCTGCACCAAAAACCGAAATCGCTAAAAATTTCGTACGTACCGTCATCCATGATGAGATTCCACAAAGCGTGCTGAAAAACGTTGCGATTTCAAACACTCATCCGATCATTTGGAAAATTAATTTTGTGGGCAATACATCCAGTCAGCCATTGTTGTCAACTATCGCCAAAAAATACGATGTTCACTTAAGCGTACTCTCAGCCAACATTTCTGAAATTCAAGAAACGCCTTTTGGTAACTTGATTATCGATGTAACAGGAGATTCTCTAGAAATTAAAAAAGCTTTAACCTACATAAAAGACGAAGGGTTTATCGTTCAGGAGGTGGATTTAAATAATGAGTGATACATTTTGGGGCATGGAGATTACAGCAGAACAATTACTTATTGGGTTTGGTGACACTCTTTATATGGTTGCGGTTTCCCTTTTATTTTCAGCACTTATCGGGCTACCTCTCGGGATTTTGCTTGTCATTACTCGAAAGGGACATATCTTGGACAACAAGTGGGTCTTCAACATCTTAAATCCGATCATCAATATCTTGCGTTCGGTCCCGTTCATTATCTTGCTAGTTGCGATAATCCCATTGACGAGATTAATTGTCGGCTCTGCCATTGGTACTACCGCAGCAATCGTCCCTCTGGTCTTTTATGCAGGGCCATATATTGCGAGACTCGTCGAAAACTCTTTACTTGAAGTCGACAAAGGAATCATTGAAGCCGCTCAGTCTATGGGGGCAACTGTTCCACAAATMATCTTTAAATTCTTAATACCAGAAGGCTTGAGTTCCCTTATTCTCACCTTCACCACCGCAACAATCGGCTTAGTAGGAGCATCAGCTATGGCCGGTGCAGTTGGGGCGGGAGGCGTCGGTGACTTAGCCATCACTTATGGATATCAACGGTTCGACACTATGACCATGATCGTCACCGTAGCAGCTCTTGTCATCATCGTTCAATTATTACAATCAACAGGAAACATGGTTTCAAAACAAATAAGAAGAAGATAACTGGAGGTAGGAAAAATGAAGAAATTTGTATTGATATTAATCGTATTAACACTAAGTTTATTGGCAGCTTGTGGTAAAGAAGATGAAGGTAGCGCAGAAGGATCGAAAAAAGTAAAAGTCGGCGTTAGCGGCGGAGACACACGTACATGGGATTACATCGCTGAAATTGCAAAAGGAAAAGGACTTGAAATTGAACTCGTTAAATTTAACGACTATGTACAACCAAACATAGCTTTGGCAGAAGGCGAAATCGATGCGAACGCATTCCAAACTATCTCTTACTTTGACGAATTTAAAGCAGATCAAAAACTAGACCTTGAAGCAATCGCATCAACCGTTATCGCTCCAATGGGTCTCTACTCAAAAAAACACAAAGCACTTGAAGATTTACCAGATGGCGCAACTATCGCTTTACCGAACGAAGGAACAAATTTTGGCCGTGCTCTACTTCTTCTTCAAGAAGCGGGTTTAATCACATTAACAGATGACTTTGAAGGTATTGGTGCTGAAGACAAAATTAAAGACAATCCGAAAAACTTAAAAATTGAAGCTGTCGCAGCAGGTAACACACCACGTTTCCTTGACGACGTTGACGCGTCAATCATCAACAACAATTTTGCAGTAGAAGCAGAAATTTCATTAGAGGAAGCGCTATTCCACGAGAGCGCAACAGCAAAACCATACATTAACATCATTGCTGCACAAACTGGTGATGCTGACCGACCAGAATTACAACAACTCGTCGAAATTTACCATTCAGAAGAAGTGAAAAACTTCATCATCGAAGAGTACAAAGGTAGCTCAATTCCAACATTCGTTTCACTCGAAGAACTATTAAACTACAAAGACTCTTGGAAATAAAAGAATTACTTGCTTTTTATATAGAAGAAAGGCGGCGGAAATTATAATTTCCGCCGCCTTTTGCTTTCTCTAGCGTTTCGTGAAAAGATCTTATTACTGCTTTTGGCTAACGCCAAAAGCCTTTTCTGTTATTAAACCCTTCGTTCAGGCATCCAAAAATCTCGATTCCAACTTGGAAAGCTATTTTTCCAACTTGGCGACCATATTTTCCAACTTGAACCATGATTTTTCCAACTTGGCTCCCATATTTTCCAACTGAGCAATCGCTCACCAAAAATCCCATTAGAAAAACCCGCCAAGCGACAGCGGGTGGGGCCATTCAAGAAGTTTTTTCTCTTAGATCGGTGTTTTACATCTGACTTTATGATATTTAAACCTTATTACTACTTTTGGCTATCGCCAAAAGCCTTTTCCGGTAGGGATCCCTTCGTTCAGGCAACCAGATAATCTCGATTCCAACTTGGAGCTCTATTTTTCCAACTTGGCCTTCAAATTTTCCAACTTGGACCATGATTTTTCCAACTTGGAGCTCATATTTTCCAACTGAGCAATCGCTCACCAACTTCTATCATTTAAAACTTGCATCGTATCAATGAAACATGCTATTTTCATATAAAATACTGCAAAAATTCCATCTAGCAAAGGAGCATTTCTATCGACAAAAAGAGGATTCCACCTAAATCGATTCAAATTTACAAACGTCTCCTCCACCGCATTCCGATAAATCATCCCATTCGTCAAGAAGTCGAAAATAAAATCAATATGACCGAAGCTGGATACTTTGGAGAATGCTATGTGGACAATTTTTTAAAACAAATTGTCTTTCCAAAACACTATACGATCCTAAAAGATGTCCATATCCCCCTGGAACAAAATTCCTACCTCCAAATAGACACCCTAATCATCACTAGAAAATACATATGTGTTCTTGAAATAAAAAATATTAAAGGCAAAATTCATTTTCAACGCAATCCTAATCAACTAATCCGAGACCTAAATGGAGAAACTACATCATACAAATGTCCCGAACAACAACTCAATAGACATATAAAAAAACTCCACATCTTTTTAAAACAGTCGAAAATAAATATGACAGTCAAAGGACTTATCGTATTCGCTTATTCAAAAACACATATTATTCAACCACCCCAATTTGCCAAAATCACCATGGGCTGCGATATTTCTGAGCATATTGAAGAGTATAACGAATTGCCCGATGTCATTTCACAAAACACTTTTAATCGCTTACTGTTAATAATCGCAAATCAATCAACCGAATTTGTACCGAAACCTCTCGCACAAACCTACAACCTAGAACTCTCACACTTCCGAACAGGTCTAATATGTCCTATCTGTCTTGACAAAATTGCCAACAAAAAACATTGCTCATTTTGTAAAACTTCTTGTAGTATCATGCAACAACAGGCAATTGAGGACTGGTTCTACCTATGCAAAGACACCATATCCAACAGAGAATGCGTTTACTTTCTTGAACTAAAAGATAAATTCGCAGCTAACTACATACTCACAAAGCTGCAGTTAGAAAAAATGAATGATCATAGATATCGACACTACACACTTTCCCAATCCTTTGGGCTAACTAATAAATCGTCACCCATAATATAAAAGATAGGCCGCCCTTCTGCTTTAGTGTATTGAAGAGCCTTAATACTGCTTTTGGCCGCCGCCAAAAGCCTTTTCTGGTATAGCACCCTTCATTCAGGCATCCAATAATCTCGATTCCAACTTGGAAAGCTAATTTTCCAACTTGGCCTTCAAATTTTCCAACTTGGACCACGTTTTTTCCAACTTTGCTCCCATATTTTCCAACTGAGCAATCGCTCACCAAAAATCCCATTAGAAAAACCCGCCAAGCGACAGCGGGTGGGGCCATTCAAGAAGCTTTTTTCTCTTGGATTGGTACTTTCATCTGACTTTATGTTATGCAAGCCTTAATACTGCTTTTGGCCGCCGCCAAAAGCCTTTTCTGGTATTACACCCTTCGTTCAGGCATCCAAAAATCTCGATTCCAACTTGGAAAGCTATTTTTCCAACTGGCCTTCAAATTTTCCAACTTGGCTCCCATATTTTCCAACTGAGCTATCGCTCACCAAAAATCCCATTAGAAAAACCCGCCAAGCGACAGCGGGTGGGGCCATTCAAGAAGCTTTTTTCTCTTGGATTGGTACTTTCATCTGACTTTATGTTATGCAAACCTTAATACTCTGACTTTATGTTATGCAAACCTGAATACTGCTTTTGGCTAACGCCAAAAGCCGTTTCTGTTTGGGACATCCTTCGTTCAGGCATCCAAGAATCTCGATTCCAACTTGGAACGGTATATTTCCAACTTGGTCTTCAAATTTTGGAAGTTGAA